>DUOC01000007.1 GCA_012839065.1 Thermoanaerobacterales bacterium
AGTGTGAAACCGCCAACTATTCCATATTCTTCATCCTTCATAAATATTGGTGTTGGTTCTTTATGTCCGTTAATATAAACTAAAACCCCCTCAAGAAAGTGGAGTATAGCAACTATAGCCATTAGCCCCGGAACGTCAATTTTGGGATATCCAAAAATTAAACTAAACAGTGCCAGAATACCTCCTGCATAAGAGAAGCAAATAAATCTAGGATGAATAAGCATAAGAAACAATGCTAAAAACCATGCAATATGAATACCTACATTAGTAATACTGACACCAACAAATATAAGTAAAAAACTTCCTACTATTCCTCCAATAAGCCCATATATAAGTGCATTGAAAGTTTTCCCGCTTAAGGAAGTAATATGTCTGCCGAAAAGTTTTTCTTCCATCTCCGTAGTCCTTTTATATTGTAGCCATACTAAAAAAACAACAAACCAGAATAAGGGGTTTAAGAACACATATGGGATGCTCTTTGTTATAAGTAAAATAACTTTTAAAAATGGAAAATCAAACACATAATTACCTCCACAACCTTATTTTTTATTGTCATATACAAATTATACCCAATATCTCGTGATATAACTATATTTATACTTGATCGAATAGCAAAAAACTAAACCTTTAGGTTTAGTTTTTTATCTCCTCATTTAAGATCTCTACACCTTTTTGCAGTTGAGTATCAGAACCAATAGGAATATCAAACGGATTGACATTCTCTGGAAGATCTATCAATATATCCGGTTCAATTCCAATACCGTGAATAGACCTGCCCGAAGGTAGGTAGTATTTTGCTGTTGTTAACTTTAGACCTGAACCATCATTAAAAAGGATTGGTTCTTGAACAGAACCTTTTCCAAAAGTCCTTGTTCCAACTATAATTCCTGATTCTGTATCCTGAACAGCACCGGCAACAATTTCCGAAGCACTGGCACTGTATTTATTTACTAATACTACAAGAGGAATTTTGATTTTGTTCTTATCTGATTTATAAGCACTTGTTTTATTGCCTGCTTTATCTTCAGTGTATACTATCAGACTTTCTCCAATCAATTCATCAGCTATTTCTGTAGATTCTTTCAGCAATCCACCCGGATTATTTCTAAGGTCTAGTATAAGCCCTTTAACTTTCTGCTTTGAAAGGGTTTTTAATGCAGATTTAAATTCCTTAGGGGTACTTTCATCAAACGACGTTATTTTAATATATCCGATGGAATCTTCTAGCACAGAATGTTTAACTGTCTTTAGTTCGATCTTTGCTCTCACAATCTCAAATACAAGAGTATCTTTTTCGCCTTCACGTTTTATATGAAGCACCACTTTAGACCCTTTTGGACCACGCATAAGATTCACAGCTTCATCCAATGTTAGTCCTTTAACGGCGGTATCATCAATTTGAACAATTCTATCATCAGGCAGAATCCCTGCTTTATGTCCGGGAGTATCTTCTATTGGAGAAATCACCCGCACAATACCATCTTCATCCATAGTAACACTGATGCCGATTCCTTCAAAAGCCCCTTGTATTGAAGCAATAAAATCGTTAAATTCTTCAGGTGTAAAATACGCAGCATATGGATCATCTATCGAATTAACGGCCCCTTTTATCGCACCGATAATCATTTTATCAATCTCTACATCTTCTATATATCTGCTATCTACTGCCTTTATCACATTAATCAAAGGGGCAAGCCTGTTAATTATCTCATCCTGGGAAATACCTTCTTTTGACATAGCAGATACCGGTAGATAATAATTAACAGTTATGCTGAAAGTAAATACTGCTGTAATTAATATTGCCAATACTAATATTATTATCTGCTTTTTCTTATTCATATAACTTCACCGCCTAAAGGTATTCTATGTATCTGCTTTAAATATTATAACACTTACTGAAGGTATTTCCAAGGATCTGTATGTTGACCATTTATTTTAACTTCAAAGTGCAGATGGGGTCCGGTACTCAAACCTGTAGAGCCGACTTTTGCTATTACATCACCACTATTAACTTTCTGACCGACGCTTACTAATATCTTTGAAGCATGTGCATACATTGTAGATATCCCGCCACCATGATCTAAAACAACTGTAAGCCCATACCCACCAAGAGAGGCCGCATATATCACCTCACCATGGGTAGCAGCTACAATATTACTCCCGGCAGGAGCACCACCTATATCTATCCCTGTATGAAATTTCCTTGTCTTGTGTATGGGGTGGATCCTCCAACCATATCCTGATGTTATTTTTCTAGAAACGGGTACAGGCCAAGTAAATGTAGCTGTTCCCATATAACCTTTATTTTGTTTAGCCTGCAGTTCAGCAATCATTTGGTTTAATCTGTTTTGAGCAGCCTCCATTTCTCGAAGAGCTGTTTCATAGGCTTTTTTATCATTTTGTATCTGATTCAATAGCCTCCCCCTAGTTGCTACCTTTGCCTCAATCTGCCTCTTTTTAGCGCCTATTTCATTTCTAACTGCTAGTATTTCATCCCTTTGTAGTTCCAATTCAGCTTTTTTATCGGCGATAAGCTCTTTATGTTCTGTTAAGCTATTTAAAAGGGAAGAATCGTACTCAATTATTTTGCTAATAATATCCATTCTTGTTACAAAATCTGAAAAAGTTTTTGAATCTAGAATTACTTCCAAATAATCTATCGGACCGTTTTTATACATACTTACAGCCCTTATTTTAAAGGTTTCTTCTTGTTCTTTAACCTTTTTTTCAGCTTCTTCAAGTTCCTTTTGAATTTTCCTTACTTTAGTTTCTGCAGCTATAAGCTGTGCTGTTACCTGCTCTAGTTCCAATTCAGTTAATTCCAATTCCCGTTCGATTACCTCCAACTCGTTCGTTGCTGTCTTTTCACGTTTCCTTGCATCATTTATCTTTTTTTGCTGTTGTATGATCTTATTGTTCAATTCCCTCTGTTTTTGTCTGAGGCTATCTAATTCTGAACCCCCGGCTACATTTATCACACTGGAAAGAAATAGAACAGCAATTATTACGAATACAGCTGCAGTTTTTATGTAATTACTAAAATTTCGTCTCAACCTTCTAACCCCCTTTCCTTGTGTAATATTTAGACCCTCAAAAATCTGCGCATTGAAACACTACTCCCGATAGCTCCTATACAAGTGCCAATACCGATAAACCATAGGGAAATGTCGTATAAGAACATTTCTCTCGGTAATAATTTTATTATAGGAATATTTAATAAAACGGAATTATAAATGTAATAATAGCCGATATTAAGTAAAACTATTGAAATTAATGAGCCTAAAAATCCTAATATAATCCCTTCAATTAAAAAGGGCCATCGGATAAACCAATCTGTTGCACCAATCTGTTGCATTATTTGAATTTCCTTTCTTCTGGCATAAACAGTCAGTTTTACAGTATTGGAAATTATAAAAACTGATATCAGAGAAAAAACAACCATTACTACAAGCCCTATAATCCGTATTATTTCAGTTATTTTAAATAGTTTTTCTACTATTTCCTTACCGTAGCGCACCTCATCTACACCTTTTAACAGTGCAACCGAATCAGCTATTTCGCCAACCATATGGGGATCATGGGCTTTTATTCTATAAGAATTGGGAAGGGGATTATCCTTTTCCAAGGCATCTAATAAATCGCCTCTGTCCCCTAATTGCTCTCTGAATTCTTTTAACGCTTGTCCCCGAGAAACAAAAACAACTTCTTTTACACCATGTAGTTGGATAAGCTCTCTACCTATCTTTGATATATCCTCACCATTCAAATTATCGTCAAGATATGCCGTTATCTCCACCTGTGTCTCTACATCTTCCGCTATAAAATTGAAATTTAGATTTACAATTAAAAAAACACCAAGTATAATAAGAGCTGCTGTTACAGCGCCAATCGAAGCTATACTCATCCATCTGTTTCTACCCATGCTATTCAGTGCTTCTCTAATAAAATATCTCATGTTCCTAAATATCATAGATTGTAAACCCCTTTCTCTTGATCCCCGACGACTCGACCTTTATCAAGAGAAATTACACGTTTCTTCATCTGGTTAACTATACTGTCTGCATGGGTAACAACAATAATAGTAGTTCCTCTTCGATTTATCTCATTTAATAAAGAAAATATGTCCATAGAGGTTTCAGGATCCAGATTACCGGTCGGCTCATCTGCAATAACCATTTCCGGATTGTTTACAATTGCTCTAGCAAGAGAAACCCTCTGCTGCTCTCCGCCCGAGAGTTCAGAAGGTACAGATGCAGCCTTATGCCTCAAACCAACCATATCTAAAACTTCCGGAACCTGTTTATTTATTTGTTTACTGCTAGCGCCTACAACTTCCATAGCAAAAGATACATTTTCATACACCGTCTTATTAGGCAGTAAACGAAAATCCTGGAAAACAACTCCTATCTTCCTTCGATAATAAGGAATCTCTTTTCTTTTAAGAAGATTTATATCTTTTCCCCCGACAATTAAATAACCTTTAGTCGGAAGTATTTCCCTTGAAATCAGTTTGATAATTGTTGACTTACCGGCTCCACTGGGACCCACAATAAAAACAAATTCCCCTTTCCGAATCCTAATTGAAACATCTTTTAAAGCCATAACACCATTTGGAAAGACCTTTGTTATATTTATCATCTTTATCAAGATCACCAACTCCTAATTAAATACAAAAAATATTAATTCAGTACAAAATATGTTGTCACTATAAAAGTAAATTTCGACATGTATTCGCAAAATCCTTTATAAAAATTATGGATATTATTGTATATTATAGGTATTAATAAATACTTTTGATGAAAAATGCTGTTTAAATTTAAAAATAAAAAAACACCGGGTCTATCCGGTATTACACTTCAATTATATTTTAATTTGATACTCTTCTTATGTGAAGATGACGATAAGGGATTCCCTTTAATAGAGACTTGCGTGCGGTTACAAGGGCAGCCCACAGTACTGCAAATTATAGCACACAGCATAGTTGAAGCAACCTATTAGTAACACTGTGCGCTATTGATTGCTGTTCCGTTAATGTTACACTAGTTGAGCTCACAAGACTAATCGTTAAAAATCAAGATTTAGATTGGCGCAGTAAGCGAAGCTTAGTAATATCGAAAGAGTAATCCAGCAAACAGTAATACTTATACGGTTGCCAAATTGCCCTATTTTTATTTATGTCTTGCAAATAAAACCTTTAACACAAAACGCGGCAGTAACATCATCCTCCCAATCCTTGAAGGTTCCTTTATAAGGCGATAAAGCCATTCCAACCCCAGTTTTTGAAAAATATAAGGAGCCCTTTTAGTTTTGCCTGCAAATACATCCAGACTCCCTCCAACACCTATACATACATTCACATCAAGTTTATCAAGGTTTTTATAAATCCATTTTTCTTGTTTTGGCGCCCCCAAACCAACAAATAGAAAATGGGGAGTCTTAGAATTAATATCTTGGATTATAGTTTCCTCATCGCAGGCTGAAAAATATCCATGGTAACAGCCCACAATATTAATCCTAGGATACATTTCTTTTATTTTTGAAGAAGCCTCATTTGCGACCCCGGGTTCACCCCCTAAAAGATATATCTTGTATCCCTTTTCCGGGGAATTTTTCAAGATCATATTCATCAGATCAAAACCTGCAGCCCTTTCCGGAATCTTCTTCCCAAAGTATTTAGATGCCCAAATAATCCCAACTCCGTCAGCTACAACCAAATCTGCCTGATTGATAATATCCATAAATTCCTTATCTTCTTGAGCAATCATTACAATTTCCGTATTCGCTGTTACAACAAACACCTTTTTATTACCTTTAATAAAGTCATCAATAATTTGATAAGCCCCTTCTAATGTTGTAACTTGAAAAGGAACTCCAAAAATATTTGTCTTTCCTTTTGCTGCCAATTTTTTCACCTCTGATTAGACCTATTTTATAATTTTTAAAGTGCGTAGTAATCATATACATCTGAAAGAAGTGTATAAATATGAGCACCCTTTAATGTATCTGTTTCTTGCAGCATATTATAAGTAGATCTACTTATAATATCATTTTTGTATAATGATTTAAAATTGCAATCTTGTTCCATAAACATGCTGAGCATTTCAATAAAGTCTTTTTTTGAAGTATTTCCTTCCCACCTACATTCTACCAAAGATCTTCTATCATCTAATCTCATAAAAATCTTATTTAATATATCACAGAGTGTTTTATTAGGCATCTCTTCGTCTGAAAAATAATTATTATCATATTTACCGTAAACAAAGCCTTTAGATCGCAGTTTTTTAAGTTGAGGATAACACCAATGATCTTCAAGCGGATTATCATAACTGAATTCATAAAGTGCTGCTCCCATTTTGTTTAGCACTTCTCTTACTGACAGAACATGGCCAGAATCATTTACAATATCTCTTAATGAAAGATTATTGGTTAGCGCATACCAAGCAGTAGCCCCTGCAGCTTCCCCGGTACACATCCCAACCGGTATAGTCCTTGCACTGCCGGCGGCCAGCGAATCATAACTTGCAGACTTCCCAACTACTAGAAGATTTTCAACTCTCAATGGCACAAGACAGCGTAACGGTATCCCGTATTTCGCCGGATTGCCCACAACCATCCCATATTCAGAAGGACCTACAGCCTGAATATCTGCAGGATAGCTTCCAAACGCTATAGTGTCTTCAAAAAATCTGTTTTCCAAAACATCATCGATAGTAAGTCTGTATTCGCCATATATATGTCTTGATTCTCTAATATATAGTTCTTCTGCAATACCTGCTAGTTCAGCATTCTCAAGCCCATAACAGTTTTCTCTAATAAAATCAATAATATAGGGGAGCTCTTTTTCAGCACTTATAATCGCTTTTTCACGTGATTCAGGATCTAATGGGTCTACATTGAATATTTGCAGGGCATTTACCAATACGCTCCCATTTTTCTGCCGTGCCATATTTAAGCCCCTCATACGCAGGTCGGGGTTCTGAGGAATATATTCGTACATCACATTATATCCCCATGCAGAATATTGGTCTGCACCGGTATTTTTATCATTATCACCGTTCAAATATTGAGCAACCTTTGTCCAGTCTATTCCTTCCAGTTTAAAAACCAGTGTAGCAGCCATATGTTTATTTTTTATTCCAATATCTTCCATGCCTATAGTATATGGCACCCCGGCTAATGCTGCAATATCAGCATCCTGTGTAGCATCAATAATCACTTTAGATGTATATTTTTCCTGCCTACCGTTAAAATTGCACTTCACCCCTACTATTTTATTTTCCTCCATTACAGGCTCAATGTCTTGTCTTCCGAGAGCAAGATAAACACCAAACTCCTTCAACATACCCTCGAAAACATCTATCGTTTCTTCAATATCTATTGACGTCCTTTTCTCAACCCTATTAAAAAACTCCTCAAAAATTCCCTTCGTAACCATTTTCCCATTGGGATCGTAATTCATATCAATTGAAGCAAGCCCTCCTAATGTCATTAAACCACCAACTTTTTCCCTTTCATCTATTAGAAGAGTTTTAAGTCCAAGCCGTGATCCAGATACAGCGGCTGAAACTCCTTCCGGATCAGAGCCGACTACTATTAAGTCATATTCAGATCGTTTTTTTGGGCTTTTAATCTTTATATTTTCTCGGCCCCCCTCACCTTCAATTATATTGATAAATGTATTAAGTGAATAGTAAGGGTGAACAATAAAACGCGGTAAAGACATAGGTTTGTCCCCTTTTTTTATGTACCCGTTTTTGATTGTAAACCCTAATTTATAACCAAATTCCTCGGCAGTATCAACCAGTTTTTTATTTGAATATCCAAAGGGGTATGCGATAGCGATTGGATCCGGGATTCCCAGCTGTTCAACAAAACCTTGGTAGTTCTGAAAGTCTTCTTCAATTTCGTTGATATTTTTAACCCGAGCAGCCGGTTTATTATCGATATATTTATGCATATCAAAAGAGTGATTCTCAAAAAAGATCATCCCGCTTTCGAGCATTTCTTTTATCTGGTTTTTGTTAAGTTTTGGTATTACACCTTGTAAACCATCTTCATAATCTAGTATACTCTTGCCATGCAAAAATATCGTACCTTGTAACCCATATTCCTTTAAAATCGGGAATGCGTATGTATAATTAGATTCATACCCATCATCAAATGTTATAACTACCGTCTTTTCAGGCAGCTCCAATTCACCCTTTAAAAAGCCATAAAGTTCTTCCATAGTTGCAGTATAGTAGCCTTGATTATGTAAATACAACATCTGTTCCCTAAATTGTTCAACTGGAATTACGGCATTATTATCTTCATGCAGCCCTTCTCCCATTGGTGCAAGGTGATGATAGCAAAGAACTGCTATACGATTAATATCATCATTTAGTCTACCAGTTCCTTCAATAAAATGATGATATTTTGGGAAAAAATATACCGCTAAAGAAATTATAATAATTCCAATCGAAAGCATAATTGCATTTTTCTTGGGCTGCTTAAACATTCATATTCAGACCTCCTACTGCCGCCCGCATATACCTGAAAAATCAAAAAACTGCCTATTGTGTTCTTTTATATTTGCTGATAATTTTATAACCTTTTCATTGATTTTTTTACCGGCAGATTCCCTATTTGCCCATAACTCCTCAACTTTACTGCATAAAGTATCTAAATCCAGATTATCCATATAGCCTATAGGTTCCATCTCAAACATCTTTAAAAACCCGTCTATCTTAGGATCATAAGACAACCCACAAAAAGGCGTCCCTACAGCGGCGGCAAAAATTAAAGAATGCAGCCTTACTCCTACTAAAAGATTTAGACGTTTTATAATGCTCATAAGTTCCTTGGGATTGTATATACCTTTTATGACATGAGCTCTTTCATTCATTAATTTCATAATCTTCAGAGACACTTCTATATCATCTTCACCGTGAAAAGGAATAAATAAAATTTCAGATTTTAATTCCCGGGAAATAAAGTCTGAAAACTTTGCAAATACTTCACTGTAATCATAAACCCAAGGCCTAACACTTATTCCAACAATAGAATTAATATTTTCTATATCAATCCCTTCACTTTTAAGTATCTCCCTACCTCTTTCCGTTGATGCCGGTTCCAGGATAAGGGCAGGATCCGCCGTCAAGTAAACCTCTTTTCTAATACCTATATCTCTTAAAAAAGCCCTGGAATCTTCGTCCCGAACACTTAAAAAATCGGTTTTTTCAAGAACCCGTTTAGTAAGATAACGATTGAAGGACGAATTAATAGGGCCTACACCATTGGAGTATAAAGCGGTGATAAGCCCCATCTTTTTTGCAAGATCAGTTAATATGAGATAATAGTATAAACTTTTACTACTTGTAACATCTTGAAGGAGGCTTCCTCCTCCATTTATAAATATATCGGAAATTTTTAGCGACTTTATTATTTCTATAAAATCATTTCGCTTTACAGCACTAACATCATAATCATAAGCTGTTTTCTCCGGTTGAGCCGACAAAACCGTAATCCTCGCATCAGGTGTAGCTTCCCTTATCTGCTCAATAAGCGACCATAAAATAGCCTCGTCTCCGGCATTAGAGAATCCGTAATAACCGGAAATTATAATCCTAACCATTAACGTGCTCCTTTCTTTTATTATCAACAATAACTGCTGCACCCTTTACTAAAATAAGAAGAATAAGACCAAGAATCAACCCTATTATAATTCCATAAACAGTTCTGCAGACAGAAGTAATAATGGGTATATGAAGATGGCTGAAGGTATTTACAATAGATATCTGCCCTACAGATGCCCCTAATGCCAAAAAAGGAATATACTTCTCCAGTATCGGTATCATTTTAACTCCTACCAGCAAAATAAGTAGGGGATGCCCAATAAGAAACTCTTTTGTCCTTGGCCTTGCAGTAAAGACCTGTTCAAGAAATGTTCTCATGCCTGCTTCTAAACTTGATACGCCTATTCCGGGTAAGTTCCCTGATCGTAATATGTAAACAGCTGCTGCTGCAGCCGCTACCGCTAATAAAATCAGATGTTTGACTTTCACATGATATTCTATAAATTCCATAATATTTTTTATAAAATCTGAAAAGTCTTGCTCTTGCGATACCCTCTCACCGGTTCCGTAGCGCCCGATGTAATAAACACATATTAACAGAAGCGGCAAAGTAAATGCAATTTTTACGCCCCTAAAAGAATCTAGTTTCAGAAAAAACCTCGTATCTGTCAGCATAGCTGCCGTATATAAAGCACCTATCATAGTTATACCGATAGTCTTAACATATAATAATACACTGCTCTTATTTCGATATATTTTTAAATTATCGATCAGAGCTATTATCGACAAAGAAGGAAAAATTATAGAACTGGCTAGAGCCACAATTAATATATCTAATATCCAAAAACGTGTAAACAACAAGCCGGTAATTGGCAAGAAAAAAAGAAGGAAAATAACAATTTGTGCTGTTTCTTTAAAAGGTATAAACCTATTTAATAACATAATCCCCCCAGCAGTCGCACCTAAAGAAACTAAAATTAGAGCAAATTTACTAATATACAGAGGTTCCATCGGATTTACCCTGCCTGTTTCATAGCCCATTTTAGTAACCCGATTATTAAGTTCTTTAATGGAATCGGAAAACTGGGCAATAGTTTCTTCAGGGTATATCCCGTTATACTTTGATTTCATTCTCATATATATTATACGATTATTCCTTTCAAAAGATCTGGACCATTTATCTATTATCTCCTTCGGCGGTAAGGCTTTCATCTCCTTTTCAGACAGGCTGAAAACCCTTGTGGTATTGTAGTGAGTTATTTTTGCCAGTTTTTCCATCCCTGCTTGTTTAAGGTTAGAAGATGGACCGGTAATTGATTCAATTAATCCAAAAGGAATATCAAATTGATTAAGACAATCTCCTGTAATATTAAGATTATCCGGATATCCAAGAACTTCATCACCAACAAATATTATTGCAGATATCGGGTAATCTTCTAATTTAATAAACAGATTTTTGATATACTCGTCAGTAAAGTAGTGATTATTTTTTATCCTGGGAATTATATTCAACCCTGCATTTTTAATATGATCAAAAGCATCCATATCTAATCCCATTTCCATTTCCCGCAGTCCTTGTGAAAGTGGATATTTTAAAATTATAAGCCTATCACCTTCTGCTTCTTTTGTTTCAACCCTTTTATCTGTGAAACGGCTGATCAACTCATAAGATAAGTTTTCAAAATCTTTTGATTCACTAACAAATATGTATGTAGAATTTGTATTTATATTTGTTTTATCTATACCCGGTCTTTCACGTTGAAGCAGCTCTCCACCGCTTAACACTAATATCCTGCCTTCCTGCATTAAAGAATTCAGGTTCACTTCCGGGATTGCAATTGAAGTTATCCCACTATCTTTCAATATATCTAATGCTTTTTCCATATCCCACGCGCCTACAGTATCTTTAAAATCTTCATAGTCAATAGTCAGATCCACATATTTATTCTGCTTCTCCACTACATGTCTCTTTATACCAATATAAACAGATGCTGCTAACCCAATTATTATTATTAAAACTAAAACAAACCTCAATTTATTGCTGTTCATGAGCCGTATCCTTCCTTCCTTATATACCTTTTGATATTGTGCAATAATAATACCATATATATTCATTGTTTTAAAAAATTACCGTTTCTATAACTAGCATTTAAATTGTTAGGTACATGATATTCTCCATCAAACAATAAAATCCTTTAAAAAAAGTATCCGAAAGTGAAACGGTGATTGTACCGTTCCCTTGCAGCTCGACTGCCTGTTGTATTGATGACCTTAAGGAGCTCAGATCATTCCTCAAATGTTTAGCGTTGTTGTCAGTAAATAGCATAACTCATTACAGCAAGGAAAAAGTAACAGCACATAGCATGACAGAGGCAGAGTAATCCGAAGTGATACTCATAGGCTGCCAACAACAACGTGCAGACACAAGGAGCATTCACTACAGTAAAACTATCTTACAAATATTTGATAAATCTACAGGAGCAAGTCAATCATGGGATAACCAGGTAAAAGTAAAAAAGAAAAAAGGTGAGCAGAAGAATCTTAATTCCCCCATCACCTAAAATACTATATTATATGGATTATA
>DUOC01000072.1 GCA_012839065.1 Thermoanaerobacterales bacterium
ATGCCATAACATCTGAATGGTCTCCAAAAATTGACAGTGCATGAGAGGCCACAGCACGAGCACTTACATGAAAAACACCAGGGAGCAGTTCGCCTGCAATTTTATACATATTTGGGATCATCAACAATAACCCTTGAGATGCAGTAAATGTCGTTGTCAGCGCACCTGCTGATAAAGAGCCGTGAACAGCACCTGCAGCACCTGCTTCAGACTGCAGCTCAACGACTTTGACTGTCTGACCAAACAGATTCTTTCTTCCATGAGCACTCCATTTATCAATGTGTTCAGCCATTGGGGATGATGGAGTGATAGGATAAATCGCTGCTACATCGGTAAATGCATATGCAACATGGGCTGCTGCTGTATTACCATCCATGGACTCCATTCTTTTAACCATAATTATTCCTCTCCTTTTATATTGTTTTGTTGAAGCTTTTATATATTATTTTGATTTAATTGTTTTATAATACAGCTATGTAATTGTTATAATACAGATGTAAATAGCTTGTAGTCTCAATGTTTATAGATTGTAACAGTATTATTGATTAATTATACCATAACAGCAATTCTTTTTCTACTGATTTGCCCTTTTCCTGCTTTTTTTGTAAAATATTTCGTTATTCTCAGCTAATTCATGGCAATACTAATAAATACTGCTATATAGTGACAAAAACCTCCCACCAAAATAAAGAAATGGAAGATTTCATGAAACCCAAATCCGGGCTTTATTTGCGGTTTCTTTAGGATATAGAATACTGCTCCTGTAGTATAAGATACCCCTCCAAGAAAAAGAAAAAACAATACATTTTTGGGCATAGTAATCAAAAATTGTTTAATTGGCACTATCCCAACCCAACCCATTATCAGATAAATTGCAGTATACAAATATCTAGGGGCATTTAAATAGAAAAACTTAAAGAAAAAACCTCCGATCACTAATGCCCATAGAATAATAATTATACTCCATTTCCACCATCCTATAAGATATATGTAGCATATCGGTGTATATGTCCCTGCAATCATAATAAATATTGCGAAATGATCCATCTTGCGCCAAAAAGAAATTTCATTTTCATTTTGCTTAAAAGCATGATACAGCGAACTTGCTGTGAATAAAAATATAACAGATATGCCATAAATTGTTGAAATAATAGTTTTAGCCATACAGCCTTTTGATATATATAATAAAAGAAAAGTTCCTACTATTGCAGCCACAACACCAATCAAGTGTGAATAAAAAGAAATCCTTTCCTGTGCTCTAATATCATCACCCTCTTCTATGAATCATGTAAAATCTAATTGCCTTTTTTGTCTTCTTTTAATGTTCTTTATTGATCCTTTAATTCCTTCAATTTAGTGTGCTTTTTCCATGATTTTAGTACATTTTTATTGCTGATTTTAACTAACATATCGTTTTTGTAATGTACATGGGTATGCGCTTTTTAATCTAGAAGCATATAATATATTAAATTATATATTTATCTAAAGATTAATTCAATAACTAAACTTTCAGGCGAGGAGGGATATGTAAAATGAAAACTGTGTATCCTAAAGCAACAATCAAATCCCAACACATAAAAAAAGATAGGCTTGATGTGATCTATCCTGTAGTTGAAGGATTGACTAATAAACGAATTCAAGATTATATTAATTCGGTCATGTTTAATATAACAAACGAAACAATCACAAAGCTGGGGTATTATGAAAATCCCATGACAGAAATCACAGGAAGATACCATATAAGGACAAATGAAGAGTGTATATTAAGTATTTCTATTGAAATATATGCATTTTCAGGAGGAGCTCACGGGTTTACTATCCTAGAGTCAGTTACTTTTGATTTAAAGACAGGGAAAATATATCATTTGAAAGACTTTTTTAAGGAATGTGTAGATTATGTAAGTTTCATATCTGAAATAATAAAAAAACAGATAATAGAAAGAGAAATACCTGTTATCGAGGAGTTTACTGCAATAAAACCGGATCAGGATTTCTATATAGAAAACACTAATCTCGTGATTTATTTCCAACTGTATGAATTGGCTCCTTATTATCTTGGATTTGTAACGTTTAACATTCCGCTCGCAGAACTGTGTAATACTGTAGGGTCAACTATTACTTGCAACTTTTGTTCACATATATAATATGTGCATCCTCTTAAAAAGCTATGGATTTTCCATAGCTTTTACAAAATTATTTATATACCCAATATTTCAACAGGCACTAAATCTAAAGATAATATGACTTTGGCTCAAATGTCTACTGCAAGGATAAAATTAGCTTATATAACCATTATCAACTCTCCTCCTTGGTAAATCTTGACATGATACTCATAGACACTAAAACCATAGCCAAAAGGAGGAATGCAATAGCGGCTCCAAAATTCCAGCCGAATTAAAGTCATCTCGAAAAGCCACCATTCCACTAAAAAACACCTAAAAAGGTGTTTAATTTTTTTGTTGAATGATCTAGTAATACACAATATAAGTGCTGTGTTCGAAAATTGATTCTGAATTGAATTTTACATACCCCAATTTGAACGCATAACAGCTTCATATTCACCTTTAGTATTCATGGCATATATAAGGTAAAAACCACGTTCCCACTCACTTTTTTTTATTCCTATTTCATAAATCCCATCGGAGTTTAAATCTGCAACAGTTAATAAATTAATTGCTATACCGTACTTCGGACCCGTACGTTTAAGTTCCATATTTTTATCCTCATCCGGTTCGAAAACATGTTTATATGGTCGTAGGTCACTGTGGAGCGTCTGAATACTGCCATCATCATCCTGATAAAATATTACATTGAATATTCCAAGATGATCTGCCTTACCGTTGCCACAAAGAATAGGGTGCCCTAATTCTGAACGGGGATTGTCTGCAAACATCAAATACTCCTCATTTCCATCATTATCAAAATCACTTTTTACACATTCTATGAAGTTTGGAACAGTGTTCTCCATTTGATTTGCCCTGAACAAATCAATTAATGCCTGTTTCCCTTCAGCTGTAGCTTCTAACCCATCATTTATTTCCCTTGGGAATGGCTGTATATCACAATTAGTAACTAATTCACATTTAGATTCGACTTTGTTGCTAACTATAAATTTTGTCCAAAATGAGTAGTCAGGTATTTTCAAATCTGATAACTCTTCACCTACTGTAACAGGCAAATTAAATATACGTTCAAAGCTTTCAAGAGAATTATACGATTCACCATATTTCCCAAGTTTTTCTAATACTCCATCACCCTCAAAACTCCCAAGGCCATCCGCTATTATACTCCATAAAACCTGATTTGATGCACCAACATATTTCCTATTTTGATAAATATAATATTTATCTTGTGCAAGAATGGCCTTCACAT
>DUOC01000073.1 GCA_012839065.1 Thermoanaerobacterales bacterium
CCCTTTCCAGAATGTTCTTTACATCCGGTTCTTTTGATTCCATAGAAAAATGATAACATTTTTTCATTGCAGTAAGCTCCCATGACAGAGCATCTTTTAAGTAAGCTAAATCTTTAGTTGTAATATATTCCGGCGGTTGTTCCATTATTTGCGGTGATGGTGTTTGACCAACTGTTTTTATATACTCCATATACATTTCCTCCTTTTTCCGATAGTTCTATAATATAGTATGGACTTAAAATTAAAATTTAATGCTTTTTAAAATAATTTTATTATTTATGGTAGTGAGTTTTAAATAATAGATGGTATACTAAAAATAAGATTGAGTTTTGTTACTATATTTATGGAGGATGACATATGCCTTATTGTCCAAAATGCAAGGTTGAGTATCGAGAAGGGTTTTATACTTGTACTGATTGTAATGAGAAATTAATAGAAAGTTTGTCCAATGAAAAAACAGAAAAAGACCATGAAGGGTTAAAATGGTCTTATTTAATGACGGCTTATAATGATATTGAAGCAGATATTATTATAGGGCTTATGAATTCAAATGGAATTAGAGCTGTGAAAAAATATTACGGTTTTTCAGAATATTTAAAGGTTTATATGGGAACTGCCTTTAATATTAAAATCTTTGTACCTGATTTTATGTTAGATGAGGCTAAAAAGATTATTGAAGATATATAATGATTACTATGAATCTTTTTGGAGTTTTCCCATTAAATTATGGAAGAACATGGTGCATTATATGGTACGATCTCACATGTTTTTTTCCATTACGAAGAAAGTGATATCTGGGTTTGGGTTGTAAAAGCGATAGAGGAAAAGTCAATCTGTTAAAACAAGCTTGGCAGAAAGACAGCCATGTAGTTATCGAAAATAGTTTAAGTCTCTGATCTTAATCATACTAAATCCAAAGAAATATTTGTTTAATAAGTTGGGGAATATATTAAGAGGATAATTAAAAGGAGGTTGGCTTGTATATTGGATATTAGGCAAATAATTCTTTCAAATATGAAGAATAAGTCGAAGGAGGAGATAAAAGGTTTCATTCAGGATGCTGTTAATGAAAAAGAAGAGCTGGCTCTTCCTGGTATGGGTATCCTTTTTGAAGCTATGTGGGAAAAACGAAATGAGGATCAAAAAGATATGCTTACAAGCTGGATAAAAGAATCTGTATAAAAAATTAAAAACAATCTAATAAAATGGCGGGTATTTACCCGCCATTTCACCATGCCCTAATTCTTTTACCTAATATAGTCATGTTTCCGTTTGTATATTTTACCCAATAAGTTGAAGAAATAAAAATCCCTGTTTCTTCATTTCCCAATATCTCGGGGCTTACACCTGAATGGGATGCAATAACTGTTCCTCCCGTGATTTCCGAAAGCTTTTGTGAAAAACCGTTATTAGCAAGGTTGCAGCCGAACATAACAATTTCAGAATTTACCGCAAATAAAATTTTTTTTGCTTCAATTAGTTCTTTTAAGCCGTTTAGGTACGCCGCTCTAGCTGTATCATAAGGTCCTGGAGAATCGTAAAACCCACTCCAATCAGTCATTATTATTCCTCTAGGATATGAGTGACTGAATATTTTCATGTTAATAATATGGTTGTTAGTTGTGGAAATTTCTGATAACATTTCTAGAAATTCAATACCATCATAAGGCTTAATTACTTTATACCCTGTTTTTTTTGCTCTGTAGTCAAATGTGGCTTCATCTCCATAACCCTGAGCTGCTACGGAAATATTATTTAATGTTCGTTTGAACATGAAAGGGGATTTTAAAAACTGATGATTCATTTTAATTTAATTTCCCCCCAAAAAAGTAATGAGTTATTATTGTATTTTATTCTGAATTATGGAGATATGTTAATGTGAGTTTTAGCTGTGGTTCTTTATTAGATTTTCTTCGAGGAGCATAAGTTCCTTTTGGGCTTCAGGGGTTATACGGGAAAAAAGTTTTGACCTAAACATCTTTCCTGCTTCTTCTTTACTACTAAAACGTTTTTTTATTATTCGATTTCCATAAATTTTACTGTTTTTATAATATATATCAAAATCTCCCAGCCTATTTCCTTGAGAATCGTATTCTAAACCCATAAGGATTTCTTTTATTTCTACTGGATTAAGCATGGTGAATAATTTGATTTGATATACAGGGACCGATAGAAGGGCAATTGCATGATCAAGTGTCCAGGATTCACCCAATACAAGCCCAGCCTCCATATCTCTTAATACAGTTATCAATCTTTTATAATGTATATCATATTTACCCCATATATCATAAATATTAATCCTTACTTCATACCATTGAGTATCTTCTATAGCTGATGTAATATAAAGAACGGCATCACGTCTTAAATTGTTATATACTTCGTTAACAGGTTCATTTACAAGTAAATGGGCTATAACATCATGTTTGCTAATCTGATCTCGTAAAGGATGATAGCTGAAATTTATAAGTGTATCACTTGACTCTCCTTCATTAATTCCATCTACTAAATTAATAATCTTTCCATTGTATTTTTCTTGTATTTTTTCAATTACTTTTTCACCAGATTCAGGGATTCTCATAATAAGTAGTCCGGGACCGAAAGCAATTCGGTCTACTAAATCACATATACCTAAATTGATAAACCTTGAAAGGATTAATGATGAACCTAATCGTATTAGGATTATATGAGAAGCATCTTCAATTGTTGTATTTGCAATTCCGGTTGGCGCTATAAATACAACAGTATCACCTTCTTTTGAAAATTGAATCGCATCATCAAAGGAGGTTTTAATGCCGTTAAATTTTTCAATTAGAATATCTTTTAAATAAGTTTCATTATCGGTTCTAATTGTCATATAACGAGGTCCATATCTTACAAATATCATATAATCACGCCCCTTTTTACATCAGAGAGTTTTAAAAGTCATGCCGATCTTGCGAGCTTCATTTGTGCCAATAGGATATAATATATTGTAAATTTTCCAAGTACACATAGAAATTATGTTTATATTGCTGATTCCGTTCAAATATACTCTGTCATTATTTGGAAATGTGTCGGAATTATGCCCGTAAAAATTATAATTCGCACTGTTCGGGAGATTTTCTATTTTATGTGCAAAACCAAGGGTTTTGCTGTTAAATGAAATTACCGTACCTTCAGGGACAATATGTGCTGTTTTAATGTTATCTTTTAAGAAACTTAAAGAATCATGATTGCCCGGTACAATAAATAATTCGTCTGCCTCCGTTTTTTCCAGTGCAGATAGAAACGGTTTTAGGGATTTTTCGTAATCAGGCAACATACTTGGATAGAGTTCAAGTTTTATATTATCTACAAGATCGCCGGTATGAATAATTATCCGGGGCTTTAATTCATTTATAAGTCTAATAATTGATGAGAATATTATTGAAGGTGTATCACTTATATGAAGTATTAAATCTTCTTTTACATTTAAAAGTTCTTCGCTAATATAACATTGACCAGTAATAGAGTATAAAAATTTGTCTATCGATTTAACAACAGACCTCATATACATCTTCCTTCACAATTTAATAGAAGTTATACTTGAAGCTGCACTTATAAATAGTGAAGTTCTAATTTAAAATTATATCTAAATATAAAATATATGACAAGAACATTTTTTATAGGCGACAGTATATTAAAAATGATGTAAATGTATTATAGATAAAGGGATGAAGATAAAAAAGAAGTAATGGGAAAAAACAAAGGAGATCAAATACAAAGTGGTGAATTTAAATAAGAGAAATTATTTGTGATACTGACGAAATGAATTAAAAAAAGCAAAGGGGGTGGCCTAATTGACGCTTAAGATTTTATATAAATGTATTACCAAAGAGGTTAATAAATTATCATTTTATATATAAGGAGGTCAAAATTATGAAATGTACAGGAAATCCGTTATGTTTAGATGAAAAAGTTGCAGTAATATCTGGTGGTGCTGGTGGTATTGGATTTGCCACCGGTAAATTATTATCGGAGTATGGTGCCAAAATTGTGCTACTTGATGTGAATGAAGAATTGGGCAACAAAGCATCTAAAGAAATAGAAGATGAAGGTGGAACTGCAATATTTATTAAATGTGATGTTACATCTAATAAAGAATGTAAAGAAGCCATTGAAATGGTAGATAAAAAATTTGGAAGAATAGATATTTTATTCAATAATGCTGGAGTAACCTTTAGGAAAACAGTTGTAGAACTGGAAGAAAAAGAATGGGATTTAGTTATCGATGTGGGATTAAAAGGAACCTATCTATTATCAAAATACGCTATTCCTATAATGGCTAGAGGTGGTGGTGGAAGTATTGTAAACACCGGTTCCGGTTGGGGTCTTAAAGGAGGAGACAAAGCTGCGGCTTATTGTGCAGTAAAAGGCGGAATAGTAAATTTGACTAGAGCTATGGCTATAGATCACGGGCCACAAAACATAAGGGTTAATTCTGTGAATCCGGGAGATACGGATACAGCCATGCTTAGAAGCGAAGGCGAACAATTAGGATTTAAATCTGAAATAGATAAATTTTTAGTGGAATCAGCTAAAGGGAGACCATTAGAGAGATTGGGAACACCATTAGATATAGCAAAGGCAGTATTATTTTTATCTAGTGATTTGGCTAGTTGGATAACTGGAGCTGCATTAGTAGTAGATGGTGGTGGAATAGCTTAAAAATAAACTTGATAAAGGAGGCATTTAATATGACTATAGGTGGTTATAAAAATCATCCTTATATTCCTAATTCGGCAGAAGAAGTTCAAGAAGAAATGCTTAAGGAGTTGGGGCTTGAGAGCTTAGAGGATTTACATGAGGGAATCCCGGAAGAATTGAAGCTTAAATCGAAAATGAATTTACCGGAACCTTATAAATCTGAATATGAATTAAGAAGAGCTATGGAAAAGACATTAAAGAAAAATAAGACTTGTAAAGATTATATAAACTTTTTAGGAGCCGGATGTTGGCAACATTATGTTCCTGCTATATGTGATGAAATAAATAGCAGATCAGAATTTTTAACTGCTTATGCTGGGGAACCCTATAATGATCATGGTAGGTTTCAAACCTTATTTGAATATGAAAGTTTAGTAGCAGAATTGGTGGATATGGATGTAGTCAATGTACCTACTTTCGATTGGCCTCAAGCTGCTGCTACTTCTATTAGAATGGCAGCTAGGATTACAGATAGAAAAGAAGCCTTAGTAGTAGGTACTATAGATAGGCAAAAACTACTTATAATTAAAAATTATTGTGATCCTGCAGTAGAAATTAAGCCTATAAATTACAACAAAGATACTGGGAGAATGGACTTAGAAGATTTAAAGGATAAGATATCAGATAATACTGCTGCAGTATATTTTGAAAACCCATCTTTTTTGGGATTTATAGAGGAACAAGGTCAAACAATATCAGACATAGCCCATAATGCGGGAGCTATTAGTATAGTTGGGGTAGATCCCAGCTCTTTGGGAGTGCTTAAGCCCCCAAGTCATTATGGAGCAGATATAATATGTGGGGATTTACAACCATTGGGAATACACATGAATTATGGTGGAGGACAATCAGGTTTTATATCCACTCGGGATGAAGAGAAATTTGTTATGGAATTTCCTTCTAGATTATTCGGAGTTGCACCTACTATTGTAGAAGGAGAATATGGATTTGGAGATATTGCTTATGAAAGAACATCTTTTGGTAATTTAAGGGAAAAGGGCAAGGAGTTTGTCGGGACTCAAACAGCTCTATGGGGTATTACAGCTGGAGTATATTTATCTCTAATGGGTCCAAAGGGGATGTACGAGCTTGGTCAAAATATAATGCAAAAATCCCAATATGCCATCAAAGAATTAAACAAAATAAAGGGAGTAAAGGGATCTAAATTTAATTCAACCAATTTTAAAGAATTTGTTGTTGATTTCAATGACACAGGTAAAACCGTTGAAGGAATAAACAAAGAACTGCTTAAGAAAGGCATTTTCGGCGGTAAAGATTTATCTAAGGATTTTCCTGAACTGGGTCAATGTGGACTTTACTGTGTAACTGAAATTCACCTTAAGGAAGATATAGATATGTTAGTTGATAGTATAAAAGAAATAATTGAAGGTTAGAAAATCTTTAGAGAAAGGGCTGATAAAATGAAGCGGATTAATAGAAACCATAAGATTAGAAACTTTCATCAAGCAAAATGGGATGAACCTATAATATTTGAGTTAAGCAATAAAGGTGAACGTGGTATATTAGTACCTAATTCAGAAGAAGAAATAGTGGAAGCAGTAGGGGATGGGGTGTCTAAAATACCTGAGTCTATGAAACGTAAAAGTTTACCTAATCTTCCTGAAATAAATCAAAAAAGGGTTTTAATGCATTATTTAAGACTCTCTCAAGAGACTTTAGGAGCAGATTTAAATATAGAAATAGGTCAAGGAACTTGTACTATGAAGTATAATCCAAAAATAAATGAATATATTGCCTGCTTGCCGGAGATGACAGAACTACATCCTCTGCAAGATGAAAGCACTGTTCAAGGAATATTAGAGATCATGTATAAGACTGATTTATGTATGAGAGAAATTTCAGGAATGGATCAATTTACATTTCAGCCAGGAGGGGGAAGTCATGCCATATTTACCATGGCTTCTATTGTGAGGAAATATCACAGAGAAAATGGAGAAGAAGAACAAAGAGACGAAATAATAACAACAGTTTATTCTCATCCTTCAGATGCTGCAGCCCCTGCTACAAAAGGATATAAGGTCATAACCATAATGCCTGACGAAGATGGTTATCCTGATTATGAAGCATTTAAAAATGCAGTATCAGAAAGAACAGCGGCTTTCTTTGTTGCTAACCCAGAAGACACAGGAGTATTTAATCCAAGAATTAAAGAGTTTACCGATTTGGTTAGGAAGGCTGGAGGACTTAACTGTTATGACCAAGCTAATGCCAATGGCTTATTAGGGATTACAAGAGCTAAAGAAGCGGGGTTTGACATGTGTTTCTTCAATTTGCATAAAATCTTTTCAACTCCTCATGGATGTGGGGGACCTGCTGGAGGGGCACTAGGGGTTGTGGAAAAATTAATCGATTATCTGCCAAAGCCTATAGTCGGTTTTAAAGATGGCAAATACTTTTTAGATTATAATTTAGAAAAAAGTATTGGCAAGGTAAGATTATTTAATGGAGTACCTCAAACAGTTTTAAAAGCTTATGCTTGGATTATGAGTCTGGGAGCTGAAGGATTATATGAAGCAGCTAAAGTAGCAGTATTAAATAATAACTATTTATTTAAGAAGTTGCTTGAACACAAAGGTGTAGATGCACCTTATATAAAAGGAAAACAAAGGGTAGAACAAGTCAGGTATACTTTGGAAAAGCTAACAGAAGATACGGGAATAACCACAAGCGATATTTCACGAAGAGTAATGGACTTTGGTATGCACTATTGGACCAGCCATCATCCATACTATGTTCCAGAACCCATTACCCTTGAACCAACGGAAACCCCATCAAAGGAAGATTTGGATGAGTATATAAGAACTCTTCATCATATATTTGATGAAGCTTATGAAAACCCAGGAATAATAAAAAATGCACCCCATAGAAGTACTATTCATCAAGTAGATGAATCTAGTTTTGATGATCCAGAAAAGTGGGCACCCACCTGGAGAGTTTATTTGAAAAAGACTAAGGAAGATTAATTTTGGAAGTGATATTTTGAAAAAGGTAGGATTAATAGTAAATCCAATAGCAGGAATGGGTGGTAAGGTAGGACTGAAGGGCACAGATGGGATTTATATATTGGATAAGGCAATGCGGATGGGAGCTGCTCCGGAAGCTCCAGCCAAAGCCTTAAAAGCTTTAGAGAAACTTTTACCTGTTAAAGATCGATTATTGATAGTAACTTGTTCTGGCAATATGGGACAAATTCAAGCTGAAAACTTGGGGTTTAGGACAAACATAGTTTATTGGTCCAAAGGCCCTAGTACCAATAGTGATGATACAAAACTAGGGGCAAAGGGAATTATGGAAAAAGGAGTTGATTTATTACTATTTGTAGGAGGTGATGGTACTGCTAGAGATGTATATGAAAGTGTGGGGAACAAGCAATTAGCATTAGGAATTCCTGCTGGAGTTAAGATTTATTCTCCAGTGTATGCAAATACACCTGAAAAAGCCGGAGAATTAGCCCTACTATATTTAACAGGAAAGAACATAACTGTTAAAGAGGAAGAAGTAGTTGATATTGATGAGGAAGCTTTTAGAAATGATATGGTTAGGACCCAGTTATATGGATATTTAAAAGTACCAGTAGATAAAAAATTTATGCAGAACGAGAAAGCTCCTACCCCTTTAAGTGAAGAAGCCACCCAAATGGCAATAGCCTTAGATATAATAGATCATATGGAAAAGGATCTTTGTTACATAATAGGGCCTGGTACTACTACAAGGGCTATTATGCAAGCTTTAAATCTGCCATATACTTTATTGGGTGTAGATGTAGTAATGAATAGGGAAATAATTAAAAAAGATGCATCTGAAAGGGATTTACTATACTATGCAAGCCTATATCCAAGCAAATTGATACTTACTCCTACAGGGGGGCAAGGATATTTATTAGGCAGGGGGAATCAACAGATAAGCAGTGAGGTAGTAAAAAAAATCAGAAAAGAAAATATTATAATCGTTTCTACTAATAACAAAATAATCGAGTTGAGAGGGAAGCCTTTGCTTGTTTATACGGGAGATAAAAAAACGGATGAGATGTTGAAAGGGTACTATAGAGTAAAAACTGGGTATGAGATGGAAATGATGTACAGAGTTGGTATTGGATAAACATCATTTTTACACAGTTTTAATATTTTAAATACTTTGGCGGAGCGCCTGAAAATACTGTTACAAAAACTCAAAAAAGCCTATTGACTTTAATATAAGACTGGTTTATAATAAACTTGTAAAATTTAATAAAGGATTCATTACTGGCGGAAGTGGAATTAACCACAAGGGAATGGATCCATAAAATTGAAAGCCGACCGCCTGGGCAAATAAGTTGCTCAGGCGGTTTTGTTTTTCTATAGGAGGGATTAACCTATGATAAGCGCATGGGAAGGATTTATACCGGGTAAATGGACTGAAGAAATTAATGTTAGAGATTTCATACAAAAAAACTATACCCCGTATGACGGAAATAAGAGTTTTTTGAGTAGAGCATCTCAAAAGACGCTGGAGCTGTGGGAAAAATGCAAAGTTCTGCTTAAAGAAGAGATGGGAAAAAACGGGGTGCTGGATATAGATGTAAATACTGTAGCTTCTATAACAAGCCACAGTCCGGGTTATATAGATAAGAAAAATGAAATTATTGTTGGGCTCCAGACTGATGCACCTTTGAAGAGGGCTTTAAATACTTTTGGCGGTATTAGAATGGCTGAACAGGCAGCTAATTCTTATGGATATTCTATTAATGAATCCATAAAAGAAATCTTTACTAAGTATCGCACTACCCATAATGAAGGTGTATACAGGGCTTATACTGAAGAGATGCTTTCAGCCCGAAGAGCAGGTATTATTACAGGGCTGCCTGATGCTTACGGTAGAGGG
This sequence comes from Thermoanaerobacterales bacterium, assembly GCA_012839065.1. Taxonomy (GTDB): domain Bacteria; phylum Bacillota; class Thermosediminibacteria; order Koleobacterales; family Koleobacteraceae; genus DUOC01. Next base: position 9,607 of record DUOC01000073.1, read on the forward strand.
AGAATAATTGGAGATTATAGGCGACCTGCTTTATACGGTGTAGATAGGCTTATAGAAGAAAAACGAAATGATCTTAAAAGACTAACAGGTCCTATAACAATAGAACTAATAAAAATCAGGGAAGAAATATCATTTCAAATAGATGCCCTTGAAGATCTTAAAGAGATGGCAGCAAGTTATGGGTTTGATATTTCACGACCGGCTCAAAATGCTTGTGAGGCTGTGCAGTGGATATATTTTGCGTACCTTGCAGCTATCAAAGAACAGAACGGTGCTGCAATGTCTCTTGGAAGGACAAGCACTTTTATAGATATCTATATTGAACGGGATCTGAAGAACGGATTACTTACAGAGGAACAAGCACAGGAGATTATTGATCAGTTTATAATAAAGTTTAGACTGGCAAGGCAGCTTCGAGCACCTGAGTATAATGAATTGTTTGCAGGCGATCCTTTGTGGATTACAGAAGCTTTGGGTGGGATGTCCGAAGACGGGCGCCATATGGTTACCAAAACCACCTATCGTTTCCTTCATACACTTAACAATCTCGGTCCAGCCCCTGAACCAAATTTAACGATATTATGGTCAAAGGATCTGCCACAGAATTTTAAGAAATACTGTGCTGAAATTTCCATAAAAACGAATTCTATACAGTATGAAAATGATGAACTGATGAGACCGATATTCGGAGATGATTATGGTATTGCGTGCTGTGTATCTGCAATGAAAATTGGACAACAAATGCAGTTTTTTGGAGCAAGGGTAAACCTTGCAAAAGCACTTTTACTTGCAATAAACGGGGGAAAAGATCCCGATAATAAGGGTAAGGCACTAGGACCACAGATGGAAGTTATTAAATCGGATTACCTAAACTATAATGAAGTTTGGGGAAGATATGTGAAGGTTTTGGACTGGCTTGCTTCTCTCTATGTAGATACAATGAATCTTATTCACTACATGCATGATAAATATAATTACGAAACACTTCAGATGGCTTTACATGATACATTGGTAGAAAGGTTGATGGCTTTTGGAATTGCAGGGCTTTCTGTTGCTGCCGATTCTTTAAGCGCCATTAAATATGCTAAGGTTAAGCCTGTTAAGAATGAAGAAGGACTATGTATCGACTATATAATTGAAGGAGATTTTCCCAAATATGGCAATGATGATGATAAAGTGGATTCCATTGTCGTAGAAATTGTTAAAACCTTTTATGAACTTTTAAAGAAGAAAAAGCTCTACAGGAATGCTAAGCACACAGTATCCATATTAACAATAACTTCAAATATAGTTTATGGTAAGAAAACAGGAGCTACACCGGATGGGAGGAAGGCAAAAGAACCTTTTGCACCGGGTGCTAATCCTATGCATGGCAGGGATGTAAATGGTGCATTGGCAGCTTTCAACTCCGTTGCGAAGATCCCTTATGATTACTGTTTAGATGGGATTTCTTATACCTTTTCAATTGTTCCTGGAGCTTTAGGAAGATCTGAAGAAAATCGGATTTCTAATTTGGTGGGATTGCTAGACGGATATTTTGCAAAAAATGGGCACCACATTAATGTGAATGTATTAGACAAGGAACTATTGATGGATGCCATAAAAAATCCTCATAATTATCCACAGCTAACAATTAGGGTTTCGGGTTATGCAGTTAACTTTGTTAAACTAACCTATGAACAACAAAAAGAGATTCTAGCTAGAACTTTTTATGAAGGTATTGGGAGGGGATAGAAATGGGTATAGAAGGGAGAATACATTCTATAGAAACTATGGGAACCCTTGACGGACCCGGGATCCGTTTCGTAGTCTTTGTGCAGGGGTGTTGTTTAAGGTGTTCTTACTGCCATAATCCTGATACATGGGATATTTGTGGAGGGAATTTACTGGATGTTAATATGCTAATGGAGAAAATAATGCGGTATAAACCATATATGGACGCTTCAGGGGGTGGAGTTACTGTTTCAGGAGGTGAGCCTGCCCTCCAACCAGATTTTGTCAGCGAGTTATTTAAAATGTGTAAAGAAGAAGGTATCCATACTGCTTTGGATACCTCAGGTTATTCTAGCAAATCATCTTATAAAAGGATTATACCTTTTACTGATTTGGTTCTTTTTGATATAAAACATATAAATCCTAATAGCCATTATTTACTGACAGGAAAGGGCAACAGTAAAATATTAGAAAATCTAAAATATATAGATTCTCAAAGGATCCCTATATGGATCAGGCATGTAATAGTGCCGGGAATTACTGATAGTATTATGTATATTAAAAATCTTGCCGAATTTCTAACAAAGATCCAATCAGTCAGGCTTGTGGAACTGCTCCCATACCATAATCTTGGTGTCCATAAATGGAGGGAGCTTGGGATAAAGTATGAACTGGAAAATGTGTTATCTCCTTCTCAAGATCTGCTCGGTGAAATAAGAAATGTATTCATTGAAAAAGGACTGAAGGTTGCATGAATTATTACCAGTTTTCAAGATCGAAGTCAAGTGCCTTGCTTAAAATCTCCTGAATATCTGCTGCTAAAGTAGCAAATTTTACCTCTGACTCTAATAGGTTTTTTAGGTCATCATTATAACTTAAGACTTCGTAAAGGTTTTCTAGCTGTTTGGCTTTTTCATCTGTATTCTTCCCCGAAATTTCATCGAGCTGAACCTCTATTTGTTTTTTTCTAAAATCTTTGTACATTTGTTTAGCTTTTTCATCATTTTTTATCTTTTCAAATGCACTTTTCAACTCAGAATATTCACGACTTTGAGAAATTGCTCTTGCAAGTTCATGGGCTTTATTATACACAGACATTAAAACCTCAATCCTCCTTATAATTTTCTTTTGTATTTTCTAATCACTTTAGGTTAATAAATCTATAAAACTAAAGGGAATTATAGAAACTTGTTGAAATAGAATAATAAACAAACACATACTAAGTAAATTTGAACTTATTAAATATTATACTATAATATTTATAGATTGCTCAAGCTTTATTAAACGTATTTATTGTAGATCCTTTTATATACTAAATATTAGCAATCTATTGAAAATGGAGGCGTTATTTATGAATGAAAGAGATATAAAATTTGTGATTATTACTGGGTTGTCGGGTGCCGGAAAAACCCAAGCAATGCGCTGCTTCGAGGATATGGGGTATTTTTGTGTTGACAATTTGCCTCCTGCTCTAATCCCCAAATTTGCAGAACTATGTTATAAGAGTAAGGGTTCTATTAATAAGGTAGCCCTTGTTATAGATATTCGAGGGAGAGGTTTTTTTAATATGCTTTTTGAAAGCTTAAAAACTCTTATTGATGAAGGTTATACTTATGAAATTTTGTTTTTAGAAGCTTCTGATGAGGTTTTAATTAAGCGTTTTAAAGAAAGCAGGAGGTATCATCCTTTAGCACCGAGTGGACGCTTAATCGAAGGAATAAAGGAAGAAAGGAGAAGAATGAATAATTTAAAAATGAAGGCTGATTATATAATAGATACCTCAAACCTGACTCCCGGTCAGTTGAAAAAGGAACTTATAAACAGATTCATACTGGAAAAGGGTTTGGAAAAAAGAATAATACTAACGATTCTTTCCTTCGGTTTTAAATATGGAATCCCGTTGGATGTAGATCTTGTTTTTGATGTAAGGTTTCTACCTAATCCATACTATTTAGACAGCCTAAGGAATTTATTGGGAACCGATAAAGAAGTATTCAATTATGTTATTAATAATCCGGTTGCTAATATTTTTATAGAAAAAGTGGATGACTTACTGGAGTTTTTGATTCCATATTATATAAAAGAAGGCAAACCACAATTGGTAATAGGTATTGGATGTACCGGTGGACAGCACAGATCTGTTGCTATAGCTGAAAAGCTTAAAGAACTGCTCGAAAAAAATCATAGCGTAATAATAAAACATCGGGATATACATAAAGATAATATAGGGGATGACTTTTGATGGGTATGTTTAAATGGTTGTATCCCGGTATTGGAATAAAAAGGTGGGTATTTTTAATTATTATTGGAATAGGGTTTATCGTTTCAGGGTTACTATTTATAATAGGTACAACCTACTTTATTCAATATATACAAATAATAACCAGAATTTCTTCATTTTTTGATAGAAAGGTTTACACGCTTTTGATAGGTGTATTTAGCATGATAATAGGTATTGTTTTATTAGTTTTTTCTGTACGCAAGTTTTTAATATCTTTAGCAGCATATGTGCCTCCAAAAAATGAAGAAAAGCTGCTTGATATAATATATCAAAAACACCACCTAAAAAAAGGGCCTAAAATAGTAGCAATAGGTGGGGGCACGGGTTTATCAGTTCTTCTCAGAGGATTGAAGGAGTATACAGACAATATTACTGCAATTGTAACTGTGGTAGATGATGGCGGCAGTTCCGGTATTTTACGGGGGGAGATGGGTATTTTGCCTCCAGGTGATATAAGGAACTGCTTAATTGCGCTTGCAGATACAGAACCATTAATGGAGAGACTTTTTCAGCATAGATTTAAATCCGGGAGTTTAGAAGGGCACTGTTTTGGGAACCTTTTTATTGCTGCTATGACTAATATTACAGGAGATTTCCAGCAGGCTGTTAAGGAGTTCAGTAAGGTGTTAGCTGTAAGTGGAACAGTAGTTCCTGCTACCCTTGAAAATATTGTTTTATATGCAGAAACTGTTGACGGTAATATTATTCAGGGTGAATCAAGTATTTCAAAAGGAGCGATTCCGATAAAAAGGGTATTTATTAAGCCCTCTGATGCTAAACCAGTAAAAGAAGCTTTAGATGCTATCAGGGAGGCTGATGCTGTAATATTAGGCCCCGGAAGCTTATATACCAGTATTATACCTAATTTGCTTATAAAGGACATAACAGAGGAAATCAAAAAAACATCAGCATATAAAATATTTATTATTAATGTTATGACAGAAAGGGGAGAAACTAGCAATTTCACAGCATCAGATCATATTAATTTAATTAATGAATATTTTGGATCTGATATTTATGACTGTATTCTAATAAATACAGGTAATATCCCTCATTCCATACTGGAAAGATATAAGGGAGAAGGGGCTGAGCCTGTAATACCTGATTTAGAAAAGATTAAACCTTTGGGGAAAGATATAGTTTGCGGAGATTTTATAAACAAAGAAACAGTTGTAAGGCATGATCCGGATAAATTGGCAAGGGAAATAATTGAACTAATAGTTAAAAAGAAATATGCTAATGACAAGCTAAAAATTTTTGATCTTTTGTATTGGGAAGAAAAGCTTAAACTGAAGTTTTAGCTGTCCTTGGCAAGATTGAACTGGGGTGGGAAAATGTTCTTTTCATCTAAAACTAAAATGGAACTATCCAGTATAAAGTTAGAAAATAGCTGCTGTCAGCACGCTGCTTTATCTGCTGTAATTAGGATGACAGGCAGCATTGAAATAAGAGGTAAAGATAAGCTCAACCTGAAGATTGTTTCTGAAAATGCAGATGTGATACGATACGCGTTTAAGATAATAAAAAGGTTGTTTAATATAACACCGTTATTAATGATGAAGAAGAAAAGAAGGCTTAAGAAAAATAATGTTTATGCTTTGGTTATTGAGTCTTCGGATGATTCAATAAAAGTGCTGAAGGATCTCAAAATTTTACATTATACTTCCGATAAGGGGTTTCACCTCCATTATGGAATAGATGATTCTATGGTTAAAAACAGCTGCTGCAAACGTGCTTATCTTCGCGGTGCTTTTCTAGGCGGCGGTTCTATTACTAATCCGGAAAAAACTTATCACTTAGAGTTTTTATGTCATAACTATAAATATGCCAGTGATTTGTCTATTCTTATCAATTCCTTCGGATTGAAATCTAAGATTGTTGAGAGGAAAGATTACTTTGTAGTCTACTTGAAAAAAAGTGAACAGATATCTCACCTCTTAAATGTTATGGGGGCACATTCCTCATTGTTAGAAATGGAGAACATCCGCGTAATAAAAGGGGTTAGGAATGCAGTTAACAGACTTGTTAATTGTGATACTGCCAATTTAAACAAAACAATAAATGCGTCAATGCGTCAAGTAGAAAATATAAAATATATAGAACAAAAAATCGGCTTAAAAAAACTATCAAAGCCTTTGCGCGAAATTGCCGAATTAAGATTGCAGCACCCGGATGTAAGTTTAAAAGAATTGGGAGAGATGCTTGTTCCTCCTATTTCCAAGTCTGGTGTCAACCATCGGCTACGAAAATTAGATAGTATAGCAGATGATATAAAAAATTCCCATAATTAAGGGGTTTTTCATATGAGCTGTTAGATGCATTTAATTATAAGCAGGAACAAATCTACAATTATAGAAGATATTAAAGAAGAATACAGTAGGGGGAACACTTATGACGAAACACGAGCGGATTATAAAATATATTAAAGATTTAAAAGTAGGCACAAAAATCTCGGTACGGAAAATTGCCCAGGAAATAGAAGTAAGTGAAGGAACTGCATATAGAGCTATAAAAGAAGCAGAAAATTTAGGCTATGTTAACACTATTCCCAGAGTAGGTACAGTACGAATCGAAAAAATAGAGAAGAAAGAGATCGAAAAAATAACCTTTGCAGAAGTAGTAAATATTGTTGACGGCACGATTCTTGGGGGGAGAAACGGTCTGCATAAAACTCTCAATAAATTCCTTATAGGAGCAATGGAAATAGAAAACATGAAACAGTATATAGAACCTGGAAGCCTTCTTATAGTTGGAAATAGGGCAGAGGCGCATACAGCTGCACTTGAAAATGGAGCTGCTGTTTTAATTTCCGGGGGTTTTGGTGCCAGCGAAGAGGTAATACGGCTTGCTAATGAAATGGAACTCCCTGTTATGTCATCATCATATGATACTTTTACTATTGCAACAATGATAAATAAAGCCTTATTCATGAATATGATAAAAAAAGAAATTATTCTAGTCGAGGATGTTATGGTATCGGATCCTTTTTATCTTATGAATACAAATACAGTTGAAGATTTTAGAAAAATGGTTAAGAAAACAGGGCATGGAAGGTTCCCTATAATAGACAGCAACAAAAAAGTAGTAGGTATAGCTACAGTTAAAGATATTGAAGGGGTTAGTAAGGAAATCTCTATAAACCAAGTAATGATAAAAGAACCTATAACATTGACAAAAAAAGCTTCTGTAGCTTATGCTGCACATATTATGGTGTGGGAGGGAATTGAATTAATACCAGTAGTACAAAACAACAAGAAGCTTGAAGGAGTAGTAACAAGGCGAGATGTTATAAAAGCATTTCATCAAATGCAGAATCAACCGCATGTAGGGGAAACTATAGAAGATATGATTATTTCAAATTTTTCGGAAGAAGTTCTTCCTGACGGCAGTATTAGGTTAACTGGGAGAGCAGTTCCTGCTATGCTAAATCTGTTAGGTACTGTTAGCTGTGGTGCATTTGTTACAATTATGGCTGCAGCAGGGTTTAGAATCATTAAAAAATCGCGCAGATTAGACACAGTCTCGGACAATCTGGTAGTCTATTTCACAAAACCCCTTCAATTGGAAGAAAATATTGAAGTGATTGCAAGGATAATTGACCACGGCAGGATTAATGTAAAAGTAGATATAGAAGTATATAGTAATGGTATAATTGCTGCTAAAGGGTTAATGTCTGCTAAAGCACTTGAAAAATAAAGGGGGATTTTTTGTTGAAAGATTTTGTTCATCTACACGTTCACACTGAATTTAGTCTTTTAGATGGTGCTGCTTGTATAGATAAATTGATGGAAAAATGCCGCGAATTAGGGATGAAGAGTATAGCAATTACAGATCACGGTTCTATGTATGGTGCAGTGGAATTTTATAAAAAAGCTAAACAATACGGTATAAAACCGATAATTGGTTGTGAAATATATATAGCTAAAAGGTCGATCCATGAACGGGTGCCTAATATAGATGACGACCAACATCATCTAGTATTGTTAGCCAAAGATAAAACAGGCTATAGGAATTTATTAAAAATTACTTCTATGGGGTTCTTGGAAGGCTTTTATTACAAGCCTAGGGTTGATATGGCTATTCTGGAAAAATACAGTAAAGGGCTTATTGCAATGAGTGCTTGTCTGGCAGGAGAAATTCCGGCACTTATTTTAGAAAATGAATACGAGAAAGCCAAAGAGAGGGCATTAAGATATAGAGAAATCTTTGGCAAAGATAATTTTTTTCTCGAGATACAAGATCATGGCATAAAAGAAGAAAAAATGGTCTGTAAAGAAATAATAAGAATGAGTAGAGAAACAGGAATCCCTTTGGTTGCTACTAATGATGTACATTATATAGAAAAACGAGATTCTAGAGCCCATGATGTACTTTTATGTATTCAAACATTGAAAACAATCGATGACGAAGATCGTATGAGGTTCCCAACTGCAGAATTTTATTTAAAATCAGCGGAAGAGATGGAAAATTTATTTTCAGATACCCCAGATGCAATAGATAATACTATAAATATTGCTGATAGATGCAATGTGGAAATAGAGTTTGGGAAACTGCATCTACCGGAATATAAAGTCCCTGTAGGATATGATGAAAACACGTATTTAAAAAAACTTTGCTATGAAGGGCTTAAAACCAGGTATCAGAAAATAACGCCTGAAATAACTGAGAGATTAGAGTATGAATTGGAGACAATAAAGAAAATGGGTTTCTCAAGCTATTTTTTAATTGTATGGGATTTTATAAAATATGCTAAGGAGAAAGATATAATGGTAGGTCCCGGCAGGGGCTCAGCAGCAGGCAGTCTTGTAGCATATTGTTTAGATATAACAAATATAGACCCATTAGAATACAATCTTATCTTTGAACGATTTTTGAATCCTGAAAGGGTTTCTATGCCTGATATAGATATAGATTTCTGCTATGAACGGAGACAAGAAGTGATAGATTATGTTACGAGAAAATATGGTTCTGATAGGGTAGCCCAAATTATAACTTTTGGTACGATGGCTGCCAGAGGAGCTATAAGAGATGTTGGAAGGGCGTTAAATTATCCTTATTCAGAGGTTGACATGATTGCAAAACAAATCCCATTTGAACCGGGAATGACAATAAAAAAATCATTACAGATGAATCCCGAACTTAAAAAAGCATATGAAGAGGACCAAAGGGTAAGAAATCTAATAGACACATCAAAAGCAGTTGAAGGGCTGCCAAGGCACGCATCAACCCATGCTGCCGGTGTTGTAATATCAAAGAGCCCACTTACAGAACATGTTCCACTACAAAGAGCTAATGATGGTAGTATTATTACACAGTATTCTATGGGTGTGCTTGAAGAATTAGGTCTTTTAAAAATGGATTTTCTCGGATTGAGGACTCTAACTGTTATCAGGGATACATTAAATATAATTAAACATACTAAAGGGGAAGAAATAGATCTTCAAAAGATTCCCTTAAATTCTCCTGAAGTCTATAAAATGCTAAGCAGGGGCGAAACAAGCGGAGTATTTCAGCTTGAAAGCAGTGGGATGCAAAGTCTTTTAAAAGAACTGGTTCCAACAGTTTTCGAAGATATTATTGCAGTAGTGGGACTTTACAGACCCGGTCCTATTGGCAGCGGTGCTGCACAAGATTTCATTATGAGCAAACATGGTAAAAAGAAAATTACATATCTACATCCAATGTTGGAGCCAATATTAAGAGAGACATATGGAATAATTTTATATCAAGAACAGGCGATGAAGATAGCTCAAGAATTGGCTGGGTTTTCGCTTGCTCAAGCAGATATATTAAGAAAAGCTATGGGTAAGAAGCAGCAAGATGTTATGGAATCACAAAGAGAATCTTTTGTAAAGGGGTGCTTAAAAAACGGAATCGAACCTAGTACTGCTTCGGAAATATTTGATATGATCTCCTATTTTGCCGGTTACGGATTTAATAAAGCCCATTCTGCAGCATATGCACTTATTGCTTACCAAACAGCATATTTGAAGGCTCATTATCCGGTAGAATTTATGGCATCACTTTTGACCAGTGTAATGGATAATACTGATAAGGTTTCAACATATATCAATGTATGTAAAAAAATGAACATAAAGGTTCTACCTCCAGACATTAACGAAAGTCTGACCAACTTTACTGTTGTGGAGGACAAGATACGATTTGGTCTTGCAGCAGTTAAAAATGTCGGCAAAAATGCAGTTAAAGCAATTATTGAAACCCGGAACAAATACGGAAAATTTAAAACTATAACTGATTTTTGTTATAGAATTAATTCAGGGGACGTAACAAAGAAAACGCTGGAGAGCCTAATAAAATGCGGTGCATTTGATTCTCTAGGTTTTTATAGATCACAGTTGTTAGCTGTTTATGAAAAGATACTTGAAAGTGCACAAAACAACAAAAAAAGCAATCTAGACGGGCAGATAGACCTTTTTTCTATGCTTGAAACAGATGACAAACAGGAGTTTCGTAAAGACGTGCTCCCTGACATTAAAGAGTTTAATAAGAGCCGATTACTTTCGATGGAAAAAGAGACATTAGGTTTTTATATTACCGACCATCCTCTAACTCAATATAAAGAAGATATAGAAAAAATCGCTACAGCTGATAGCAGAAATCTCTCTTCTTACGAAGGTGAATATTTAGATAACACAAATATTACAGTATGCGGTGTAATTCATAGCTACCGTAAGAAGACAACAAGAAATAACAATATTATGGTTTTTTTAACATTAGAAGATCTTTATGGTATGTTTGAGGTTATAATATTTCCTAATGTTTATGAAAAATACTCTGATTTATTAATAGAAGACAATATAGTTATAATTAAAGGAAAAGCAAGTTTTAAAGAAGAAGAGGAGGGGAAACTAATATGTGAAGAAGTTATACCTTTTGATAAAACAAACAAAAAAAAGATTTATGTTCGATTAACGAAAGATAATGATATAAAAACCCTTATGGAAATAAAGAAAACAATCGTCCAATATCCCGGGATGGTCCCCATTTATTTCTTTATAGAAGGGAGCAAAACAGCAGTACAAGCAGATGCGACTTTATGGGTCGATATTAAAGATGATTTAATTGATAAATTAGCATCTCTTGTAGGGGATGCAAATATAAAAATAGTATCATAATTTTCCGCAAATACTTACTTGGGGGGAGGCTTAATATGGATGGCGGGGATTATACTAATGCTAAATATATAACTATAAAAGCATTAGAAAACGGTGTTACAATAATAGGATTAACAAGGGGGAAAGATACTAAATTTCATCACACGGAAAAGCTCGATAAAGGGGAAGTGCTAATAACGCAGTTTACAGAACATGCATCGGCAATAAAAATAAGGGGCAAAGCAGAAATATTCACAGAATATGGAGAATTGAAGTCAGGAGATTTTTAAAGGGGGCCCTTTATATGTGGACAGTTATTTATATGACACAAAATGTAAAGATTGCAAAACAGGTTTATTCACTCCTTACTCGAGAAGGTTTAATGGTCAAAATTGACGAATTAGACAAACTGAGTGATAAAAATAAATTATTTTATGAAATATTAGTGCTGGAATCAGAAGCCGAAGAAGCACAAGTTATACTTTTGGAACATATGAATTTATAATTGAATCAAGGAGGAATACATTTTGATAAGAATTGGAGTAGTTACCAGTGGTGGAGATGCTCCAGGAATGAATGCAGCTATTAGAGCTGTAGTAAGAAGAGGGATATACCTAGGCATAGAAATATTTGGAATACAAAGGGGTTTTTTAGGACTTGTAAACGGTGAAATAATAAAGATGAACCTTGGTTCTGTTGCAGACATTATTCACAGGGGTGGCACTATTCTTCATACAGCCCGCTGTGATGAATTCAAAACAGAAGAAGGACAGATTAAAGCACTCAGAAATTTAGAAGAATACAATATAGACGGATTAGTAGTAGTAGGCGGCGACGGTTCTATTAGAGGTGCTTATGAATTAGGTAACAAAGGTTTCCCTGTAATTGCAGTTCCGGGAACAATTGATAATGATGTACCATGCACTGATTATTCCATTGGTTTTGATACAGCTGTAAATACAGTGATCGAAGTTATTAACAAAGTAAGGGATACAGCGACTTCTCATGAAAGAACTTTTATAGTCGAAGTAATGGGCAAAAATTCAGGTTGGATTGCACTAGAAGCTGGTCTGGCTGGAGGTGCTGAGTCTATATTGGTTCCTGAAATCCAGTATGATATAGAACAAGTCTGTAATAAATTAATAAGAGGGCACAAAAGAGGTAAATTACACAGTATAATTATTGTTGCTGAAGGATCTGGAAAAGGATTTGAAATCGGTGAAGCAGTCAAAGCAAAAACTGGATTTGAAACCAGGGTTACAGTATTAGGACACATCCAAAGAGGAGGAGTTCCTACTGCAAAAGACAGGATAATTGCAAGCCTTTTAGGTGCTGAAGCTGTTAACCTGCTTGTTCAGGGAAAGGAGAATATAATGGTTGGAATAAAAGGCAGAGAAGTAAACTTTACAGATTTAGATAGAATAATAAATGAAAAAAAAGAATTTGATTTTAAAATATATCAATTAGCAGATTCCTTATCAATATAAAGACAAAGGAAAGGGTGGTGCTGTTTAAAGAATGAGAAAAACTAAAATAATATGTACACTGGGGCCTGCTACAGATAATTATGAAATTATAAAAAAATTAGTAAAAAAAGGTATGGATATAGCACGCTTAAATTTTTCTCACGGCACACATGAAGAATATAAGAAAAAGATAGAAATAGTCAGAAAAGTTTCAAAAGAGCTTGGCAAATCAGTAGGAATACTTGTGGATACAAAAGGGCCCGAAATAAGGATCGGTACATTTAAGAACAAACGTATTTTTTTAAAACCAGGTCAAAAATTTACTTTGATATGTAAAGATATAATCGGTGATGAATCAAGGGTTTCTGTCAGCTATCAGGGATTATCTGAAGAAATAAAAGTCGGGCATGTGATACTAATTGACGATGGGCTAATCGAATTAGAAGTTATAAATATTATTGGAGATGAAATTATCTGCGAAGTATTAAATGGTGGAGAACTCAGCGATAGGAAAGGTGTGAATGTGCCAGGACTGCCTTTCAAACTTCCAGTAATTACTCAGAAAGATATTGATGATATACTTTTCGGCATTAATATGGATGTGGATTTTATTGCTGCATCCTTTATCAGGAAATCTTCTGATGTATTAACTATCAGAAAGATATTAGAAGATAACAATGCAGAACATATCAATATTATTTCTAAGATTGAGAACCGCGAAGGTGTAGATAATACTGATGAAATCATAAAAGTATCTGATGGGATAATGGTTGCCAGAGGTGATCTTGGAGTAGAGATTCCCCCTGAGGAAGTGCCTTTGATACAGAAGAAGATGATTGATAAGTGTAACAGTATGGGCAAACCAGTAATAACTGCCACACAAATGCTTGATTCAATGATGAGAAACCCAAGGCCGACAAGAGCAGAGGCAAGTGATGTGGCTAATGCTATTCTTGATGGGACAGATGCAATAATGCTGTCTGGTGAAACAGCAGTAGGTAAATATCCTGTCGAATCTATAGAAATTATGGCAAGGATTGCAGAGAAAGCAGAAACGGCAATCGGCGTCAAGAGAAGAATAGCAGCAAGTAAGGGAATAATGCCTCCAAAAACTGTAACTGATTCTATAAGTCATGCAACTGTAACTATTGCTGAGGATCTGGACGCTGCTGCTATTATTACTTCAACTAACTCCGGATATACTGCAAGAATGGTATCTAAGTATAGACCTATGTCTGGAATTATTGCCGTTACGCCTCATGAAAGTGTATTAAGGAAATTAACTCTGGTATGGGGGGTTATACCTATTCAAGTTCCACAAAGTTTTACTACGGACGAGATGTTCGAAAAAGCTGTTCAAGGTGCACTAAAGGCTGGGCTTATAAACAGTGGAGACCTTGTAGTAATAACTGCGGGCATACCGGTCGGTGTAACAGGCACTACAAACTTATTAAAAGTTCATATAGCAGGTGATGTTATTGCTCGGGGGATTGGTATAGGTAATAAGCCAATAATAGGGAAAGCCTTTGTCGCAAAAACTGTAAAAGAGACTGAAGCTATGGAAAAAGGCGATATACTAATTACCACTTCTACTGACCGTGATTTTGTTCCCATAATGGAGAGGGCAGGTGGTATTATAACAGAAGAAGGAGGTTTGACATCACATGCAGCTGTTGTAGGGTTAGAACTGAAAATTCCGGTTGTTGTTGGAGCTGAGGGTGCAACAGATAAAATTCCTCATGGGTCACTAATAACTATCGATCCTGTGCGTGGACTGATTTATAAAGGCAAAACTAAAGTACTTTAATATATTTTAGAGGGAGAGGTATCATGATAAATGACACAATAATACGAGTCAGGTATAAAGAAACAGATCAAATGGGGATAGTCTATTATGCAAATTACCTTGTGTGGTTTGAAGTTGCAAGGAATGAGTATTTTAGGAAACTTGGTTATACATGTAGGGAACTGGAGTTAGATGGAATATTTTTACCTGTTATTGAAACACATTGTAAGTATAAATCACCGGCTGTTTACGATGATGAGGTTCTAATAAAAACATGGGTCGGTGAATTTACCGGTGTAAGGATTGTACTTTATTATGAGATATATAGAAAAGGAGAAGAAAAATTACTTGCAGAAGGTTATACTGCACATGCATTTGTTGATAGTAATGGTAAACCTATTTCTATAAAAAAGAAGAATCCTGATATCTGGGAAGCAATTAATAAACACCGTATAAGTTAAAACATTCAAAATATTATACTGTCCAAAACCTGAGGAGGACCAGGCATGTTCTTTAAAATAATTTTGATATTTACTGTTATCCCAGTATTAGAATTAATTATTTTAATACAGCTAGGTAAATATATCGGATCTTGGCTAACGATATTAATTGTTATAGGAACTGGTCTTTTAGGGATTACTCTTGTTCGCATCCAGGGATTGAGCATTTTATCAAAGATCAAAGAAAATCTGTATGAGGGTCAGATACCTGCAGAGGAGTTTTTGGATGGTTTATGTGTATTAGTTGGTCGGGCTATGCTTCTTACACCCGGGCTTATAACTGATACTCTGGGGTTTGTTTTGGTAATACCCGGGACAAGAAACATTGCTAAAAGGTTTATGAAATATATGTTAAATAAAATTATCAAAAGTGGAATAATAACTTTTAAAAAAATAGGCTAAAAAAGTATTGACTTTAATCAGTTTGGATGATAAAATGTTTACTAAATTAAATTTTGTTTGAGGAAGTGTACCTAGGGTTCCGCTCCTTTCTAGTGTGGAGGTCTGCGACCGAGCGGTACAACTGGAATTTATCCAGAAACCGTGGGGATAAAATACCCAAGCGGCAGGTTCCTTTATAAAAAATACTGTGCTTGGTTTTTATTATATTTACATTTAAAAATATCATATTGATAAAAGGTGATGAAGGAGATAAAGTATTTCCTGATTTTAGACACAGAGAACCGGGGTAGCTGGAAACCGGTCTAAAAGGAAATTACGAGCTCACTCCCAAACCTAACAGCTGAAGTAAATGTATTATGTATTGCTGAACACTTACATTTTAGTAGGCTGTTACAGTCGTCCAATGTTATAGGATAGGGTATTAGCATATTTTAGAATATACCTGCTGAGACCAAGAACCGTAAGGTTTTGGTAAATCAGGGTGGTACCGCGAAGGTTAAACCTCTCGTCCCGTTATTTGAAACGAGAGGTTTTTTATATCCGAAGGGATATGCATTATACAATTATATTTGTAAGGAGTGAAGGTTATGACAGGAGCTGATGCAGTAATAAAGGCTTTGGGAAAAGAGGGTGTTGAGCTGGTTTTTGGATATCCCGGCGGTGCTGTGTTGGAGCTTTATGATTCATTACTTAAATCCAATATTACTCATATTTTAACTAGAGGCGAACAGGCAGCAGCCCATGCTGCAAGCGGCTATTCTAGAGCTACCGGTAAAGTAGGAGTATGTATCGCTACTTCTGGCCCCGGGGCGACAAATTTAGTAACAGGTATAGCTACTGCATATATGGATTCAATCCCAATAGTAGCTATAACGGGTCAAGTCTCAACAACCCTGATAGGGAAAGATGTTTTTCAAGAAGTAGATATTACTGGAGCCACTGCACCATTTACGAAACATAATTATCTTGTAAAAGACGCTTCAGATCTTCCGCGTATTATAAAGGAGGCATTCCATATAGCATCAACAGGAAGGCCGGGCCCCGTTTTGATAGATATTCCTAAAGATGTTACAGCACAAGAAATAGAATTTAATTATCCTGAAATGATAAATTTGAGGGGTTATAAACCAAATTATGAAGGGCATCCAAAACAGATAAGTAGAGCAGCTGCTGCAATTAATGGCGCAAAAAAACCGGTGATTTGCGCAG
>DUOC01000074.1 GCA_012839065.1 Thermoanaerobacterales bacterium
ATTTAGATTAGCACAGTAAGCGAAACCTAGTAACATCGGAAGAGGAATCCGTCAAAGCAGGGATACCCACAAGGTTGCCGACAAAAACACTAGCCCTGCGAACACAGATGCCCACAAGGTTGCCGACAAACCACTAACCCTTCGAACACAGAAAGTACGTCCCTTAGTGTTTTGACGTCCCTTTTATCATTATGTCGCATAATTCATATTGTGTGCAGCATGCGGAACTATGCAGGGATTGGGTCGTTCCCTAAAAATTGAAGGAAAAGATACAAGAGCCGTTGAAACATATAAAGGGTAGATTTTGAGTATGATGAATATAGTGTAATTTTACGATGCGAAGGTGAAGTATTTATATGATGACACTTGATATAAATCTAGGGCATAAGAGTTATAAGATCTATATTAAAAGGGGTATAATCAGCCAACTAGGCAGGTTATTAACAAAAACCAATGATGAGAAAATCGCAGTTATTACCGATTCAAATATTTATAAACTGCATGGGAAAAAAATATCTGATGCCTTGTCAGACTTTGACATGGGTTTTATAGTTGTAGAACCTGGAGAAAAAAGCAAATCAATTACGACACTTCAGTATGTATATAAGCAGCTTCTAAATCTAAAAATTACCCGCAGCGATACCATTATTACATTTGGTGGTGGTGTTGTTGGAGATTTAGGCGGATTTGCAGCCTCTACTTTTTTAAGGGGCATACCGTATTTTCAGATACCCACTTCACTTACTGCTCAGATTGACAGCAGCATAGGCGGTAAAGTGGCTGTAGATCTCCCTGAAGGCAAAAACCTTGTAGGGAGTTTTTACCATCCTGATGCTGTATTCATAGACCCTGATTTTTTAGAAACCTTGGACGAAAGATTTTTTAGTGATGGTATGGCTGAAGTTATAAAATATGGCTGTATTGACGACTCGGCTCTTTTTGAAAGGCTTATGGGATACAAAAGTAAAAAAGACCTTCTTACTGATATGGAGCAGATCATATATAAGTGCTGCAGCATCAAAAAAAACTTTGTGGAAGAAGATGAAAAAGATACCGGCAGGAGAATGATATTAAACTTCGGTCACACTTTTGGGCATGCAGTAGAAAAGTATTTCAATTATAATAAATATACACATGGTGAAGCTGTAGCTGTTGGTATGTATAAAATAACAAAAAAAAGTGAAGAAATGGGCATAACAAAACCGGGCACTCATAATCTTATAAAAAATATACTGACTAAATACAAGCTGCCCTATGAAATAGCAGATGCAGACAATAGAGCAATTTTAAAAGCCATTGAAGTGGATAAAAAGAATAAGGGACCATATATAGATATTGTTTTACTAAAATCAATTGGTGACAGCTTTATAAAAAGAATAAATCGGGATGATATTTTTATGTATTTTTCTTAAAAATGTGTTAAAATCAAGCATTTCGGTATTTTACATTTGGTTAAGGCAGAGGTGAAAAGGTGAGTATGAACGATTTGGATAATTTGAGGAAGCAAATAGATGAAATAGATACTGAATTGGTGAAATTATTCGAAAGACGTATGGAGCAATCATTACAAATAGCTGAATATAAGATCAGGGAAAACATACCAATACTTGATGAAGAGCGGGAGAAAGCGGTTATAGAAAAAAACACCATGAGGTTAAAAAATCGAGAATTAAACGAAGAGTTAAGAGAATTCTTCTCAACAATTATTAGATTGAGTAAAAAGATCCAGAATAGAGAATTTAATAAAAATAATATGTGAATATAAATGGTTTAAAAAACTAATGAAATAGAATTTTAGGGAGGGGGGTCTATTGGGAAATGATGTTTAGATTTTTACATATGGCAGATGTTCATTTAGATACAGCCTTTCAAAATCGTGATCCGGAAATGAGAGCCCTTTTGCGAGATTCCGTTCGAGAAGCCTTTAGATCAGGGGTAGATTTAGCTCTTTCCGCTAATTGCCATGCATTGCTAATAGCCGGAGACCTTTTTGATAATCAAACTCTGAGTTTTGCAACGGAAAGATTCCTGCTTAAAGAAATGACACGCCTAAAAGAGGGGAATGTGAAGGTTTTTTATGCCCCGGGAAATCACGATCCTTCCGGTGCCACATACCGTGCATCTAATATACGCTGGCCTTCAAATGTGCACGTTTTTACCAGACGCGAACCTGAAGCAATTCCAATCAGAGACAATGAAGGAAATACCAGGGCTGTAATTGTTGGAGCAGGACATGAAGGCAATAGAGAAAGTGAGAATTTGGCACGCTTATTCCCACATGCCGATGATGCGGGGGCTCTATATATCGGCCTGCTGCATGCATTGGTTACAGGCAGTAGGGGTGATGCAGACCATGAAAGATACGCACCATGCACATTAGACGATTTTAAGGGAAAAGGTTATAAGTATTGGGCATTGGGTCATATCCACACCAGAGAAGTAATGACAGAAGATCCTTATGCTGTATATCCCGGTAATCTCATCGGCAGAAATCCGAGAGAGGTTGGTCCTAAAGGGGCATACCTTGTGGAGATATATGATAATAACATATTGAAAATAGATTTTCATCACCTTGCACCTTTATGCTGGGCAGATTTAAGTGTAAACAATCTGGATGGGGCCGATGACTTTGAAATGCTTCAAAGGATTATTATAGAATCTGTTCAAGAGGATCTAGAAAGGAATAACTGGCCGGGGCGGATCCTTCTCAGACTAAATTTAGAGGGTTCTTGTCCGCTGTATCAAGAATTTAGTAATAAGGAGAATATTGAAGTCCTAATAGAAGAGTTGGCTTTAGCCTTAAATCTGGCCTATCTTGAAATTATTCCGGACAATCTAATCCCGCCAATAGAGCCGAACAAATATAGAGATGAACCACATATATTAAGCACTTTGCTTTCAATACTGGACTCCATTAAAACCGATGATGAACTGCTTCTGAAATTAGCACCTGAGCAATTAGCAGGCTATTACAAAAAAAGTGATAAAAAAGGCAAGGTACAGTATTTGCGGTCTCTATTAAAAGGAATGGATTATGAAGCTGTTGTGCGTTTAGTGGAGGGAGATGAACTATGAGGATAAAATCCATTAAAGTCGGTGGTTTCGGATGCTTGAAAGACTGGACAGTAGGTAATCTTGATTCTAATTTGATTATTATATATGGTAATAATGAATCAGGCAAGAGTACCCTTTTTAATATGATAGAAACATTGTTTTACGGTTGGAAACCTGTGACAAACAATCCCTATATTCCATGGGATGGAAGCAACGCATCAATTGAAGCTGAAATTATCGACGGGAATGGGGATCTGATGCTTGTTCAGAGGATTATCAGAAGTCGAGCAGAAGGCAAGGTAATAAAAGGTGAAATCAGCTTCGATATCCGCAATAATCCACTTGATATATTGGCATTTATGCCTCGGGAGATTTTCTCCGATGTCTATTCTTTGACATTAGATAAGCTTTGTTTCCCGGATTCGAATGCATGGCAGGAACTGCAGGATCAATTGCTGGGCGGACGGTATACTTCATTTATAAAGCCCGTATCAAAAGTAATTAGCGAGTTGGAAAATGAGTCTGTCCAACTTTGGAGACCTGACAATCGGGGGAAACCTGAAGCAAAAGAGATCCAAAAGAGGATTGCAGAACTAAAACGTATGAGGAAAGATGCTCTTGAAAATGAAGAAGAATTACGCATCAAAGAACAAAAACTGTATGAGCTAAATGAACAATTAGGTGAACTTAATAAAGAGAAAGCTGTTTTACATACTTATCTAATAAGATCAGAGCGACTTCTGCCTGTTAAAAAAAAGCTGGAGCGTATTAAAGAGCTTCGTGACAAAGCAGGTGACATATTAAAATACAACAATTTGCCTGATAATCCCGAGGAAGTATTAAAAAACATAAGAGAAGAAATTAAAGAGATAGAATTGGAAATCGAATATGCAGAAAACCAAAATAAAGGATATAAGAACATAATTTCATCTTTTACTAAAGAGGATCAGCTGGTTATTAATCAGTCTGACGAAATCGGAAAGGTTACTAAATCCTATGCTCAAATTGAGTCTGATAAGGAAGAAATTGATACACTTAAAAGCGGGCTTCGACGAAATTTGGATCGTATCACTGACCAGGCATCAAATTTCTTGGTTGGCGGTTGGAAATCGGAACTGGGACCGGTCTTGAAAAGTATAGACGAGGTAGAACTGCGGTCCGGCATTAACTCCTTCAAAGATACACAGGATCGCTGCAAAGAAAAAAAGTTCAGGCTGGAAGGTTTGCGAGCCCAAAATGGTGGAACTGACCAGCGAATTTTATCTTGGGTTTCACTGATCACCATTTTATTAGGCTTGGCAGGAACCCTATCATTGGGTAATACTCCACTGGGTTTTGCATCTGCACTGCTGATGGTTTTAGGATTTGGGCTTGGAATATTCTGGTTTTTCAATAAAGGCAGGAATCCAATAAAAGCTGAACTTGAAAAAGTTGAGAAGGGCTTATCTGAACTTGACAATGAACTCAAAGAGAGAAGGGAAACAGTTAAGAAAGCCCTAAAGGGACTGCCTGTCCCCCTTGAACGGCTCGAGTCTCCTGATGAGACACTTCTGGTAGATATAAAAAATATTAAAAACCTTATAGAACAAAAATCCGATATTGAAAATAAGATGATAAAGGTTATTGAACGTTTAGAAAAACGGGAAGAAGAGATAAAAAACATCTTGACTTTAGTAGGGATTTCATCTTCCAGGGATATATTAGAGGACTTGAGAATACTGGAAAAACGTTTGAGTGATGCTAAAGAGCGTCAGTTAAATGCTGAAAACGCAACAGCAGCTGCAATTGAGATTGAGGATAAGATTAAAGGGCTTAAAGAAGAAAAAACAAAGCTGAAGAATAAACATAATGACATTATTAATAATCTCCAAGGGCTTAATGGGAAAGATATCGGGGAAAAAATCGAAGACCTTTTATTGCGTCGGGACTATATTAAGCGTGCACAAACTTTAAGGGATGATTTGGAAAGAGAATACCCCGATCTTGCAAAAATTGAGCTAGAGATTAATAATTTGAAAGATGAAGAAGGTCTTTGGGATTTTAGTGATAGTAAGCTTGCAGAAGCAAAAATCAAGCGAGATGATATAGAAGAGGAATTAGGAGAACTGAAGGAAGAGATTGGAAGGCTTGAGACCGATATAAAACACCTATCAAATCAGGCACGGCTTGATGATATTGAGGGAGAGATTAATCGGCTTACTGAAGAACGTAAAGCAGTAGCAGTGAAGCGTGATCGTCTGATATTTTTACAAAATCTTTTAAAAGAGGCAGACCGCCGTTTTAGAGAAGAACATCAACCTGATGTTTTACAAAAGGCAGGTTATTACCTTAATATTATAACTGATGGGCGTTATGACCGCCTGTATGCAAAAGATGACGGAAGCGGACTAATGATTCGGGCTCGCTACATTGATCAACTTCTGGAAGCAGATCATCCTGTAAGCAGGGGGACACTTGAACAGATTTATCTTGCGCTGCGATTAGCATTAATAGAACACTTAGACTCGGGACGAGAGGTTTTACCCCTGTTCTTGGATGAAGTGCTGGTGAACTGGGACGGTATGAGGCTGCAGAAAGGTATCAAAATATTGGAGAAGATTGCTGAGCAAAGGCAGGTATTCCTTTTTACATGCCATAAATGGCTTGCTGAGGCATTGGGGGAATACCGTTATGATCAAATTTTATTAGAGGTGGAACAACTTTAATATATAAGCCAAAAACCCTCTGCTAAAATCAGGAAGCAGGGGGTTTTTGATTTTCTCAATCTTTTTATGCATATTTAAAACCTCGGATAAGGACTATAGGAGTTCCCGCATCTGCAGACCCTGTCACCAAATCTGCCAGTGTAGCAATAATGTTGGTCATTTTTCTTGGGGTTGTTCCAAGGTCTTCGGTAGCGACTTTATTCGGTTTATTTTTGATAATATCTTCTATTTCTTCTCGGGAATAACCTTGATTGTATAAAGTATCTACCTGTAGTTTCAGCTTAACACCTGTGCGGAGGGATGCATTACAAAGCCCTCTGCTCACTCCGATTGCAGGGTAAGGGTCAGCAAGTTCATATATTCCCGTATCCGGATCTTTATATGCGCCATCACCAAAAATCAGCACCTCAGCATCTTTTCCGGTAGTTTGTTTTATTTTATCTTTTATTTTATCAGCCATTTCATCCGCATCACCGGGTAGGAGCTTCATAACACCTTTCTCGAAATCGGAGACATTAGAGCCTATTACACCCCAGCGCCCGGGGCCAACATCTCCTATTGTTATAACCGGAACCATAGCACCAAAAGCATCAAACAGTTCTCGCAATTTTTCACGTTCGTGAACTGCTCCAATACATATACCGTTAATATACCCTCTATCATAGACCTTAAGCGGATTGTTTGAGAAAATTATTTCACCTTCTGCTCCGCCTGCTTCAATCATTTTCAGATAAAGATGACGGTAGTCCAAACCTGTTATTGGGTGGGAAAAAGTAAGGTTTTCAATTTCATTTGTATATATTACATCCGGGTCATGATAGCTGTCTAATTGGGAACTAAATCTGTAAGTTATTGGGGCTGCCTCATCAGGTCTGTTTATAAGTGCATCAGCATCTACTATTCTAATTTTATGGTGTCCAAGGTCAACGGCTATAGCTAATGCCTGCTCTGCCCCTTCTACATCCTTTTTAATTCCAATTGCCTTGGAGGCTGTTTTTCTCAAATCTCCAAAAGTAACTTCCACAACTGCAAGCTTACCTTCCGGAGTTCGTACCGTTAAATCGGCGATACCCTTACCTGTAATTTTTCGGATGCTTAATATATTGTATCCTATTTCCTGCAGTTTTAATGCTGCTATGATCTCTCGAATAAGTACATTTAGCTGTGGTGTATTTTCTCTTGCCTCTCGAAGACTCTTAAATACTTTTTTCAAGCGAATCCTTGTAGTGGCAAACTCTTCATCAATAACCCTGTTCCCAACCTCATCAAAAGGGATAGAAAGCTGTACAATAACCTTTCCGCCGCGCGTAGCCATCGCCAGTGCTTTCATTATTAAAGCGAAACGGTTGCGGCTGGCAATAGGGCTGATAACCGCCAAGGTGCTGCCGGGTTTGAGTTTTAGTTTTTTAGAGATATCTTCAGCAAGTTTATCACAAGAGATATATCTATTTTGAGAACGGGCTACTACTGCTTCTGTAACGCAGATAATGTCTCCATCTTCAACAAATGGTTTAACAGTATCAGCAGTAATGGCAACAATGTCATCATTAGGAATGATAAGCCCCGTTTTTAGGCCAATAGCTGCCACCCCAACAGTTGAAGGAAGATTAAATTTTTCCATAAAACAACATCCTTTCTCCTCTCGTAGCGTTACTTCCCTTATCTATTATACATTGTATCTTATATAAATAACAGGGAAAACAAAATTTAATCATCATATAACCCTGCACAATAATAACCAGCAGCCCCGGCTGTAACAAAAAATTCTTTGTCCTGCTCTATACTCCTGCCCATTGTAGAGAGTCTTACATCATTATTAAAATGCAGTATATTATTTAAAATATCTTCCTTTTCTTCAATGAAAACGATTTTATGTATTTGATCGATACTATGTTTTTTTATCTGAGCTTTAATATATTTATTTTTTTCTTCTGAAAACTGAGGGACTATTACTTCTGCACGGGTTTTTGCTATTTCAGTGAGGATTGTAATACTGTGATGGCTTATTCCAAAATGTCTGGCACGCCTTTCAGCAAAACTTATCCTGGGTATAAAAACAGGGGTTCCACCCAGCGTATTTACAGCATCGATTATATATCCTTGTTCTATCCCCGAAAAACCGTATTTTGTCCCGGTACCGACAATCCCCGGTCCCATAGTTACAATTGCTATATCGGAATTTAAAACATGCTTTGCGCCAAGCAGTGCTGTGTATATATTTACTGCTTCGTAGTCCCCTCCAAAAGCCTGGCCGAAAGTAACAGAGCCTTCGATCAGTTTTTCTTCTTTTAAAAAAGCTGCAGTCCTGCTAAAACTTATGGGAAGAGCCCCACCGTCGGTCATGATGTATGAAACTCTTATTTTAGGATTTTTGTGTTTAATATTAAAAACTGCAGGCAAGAGCATACTGTGCAGTTCGCCTATTATTACCTTCATATCTTTTATATCCTCGTTTTTATTAAACAATTCATGATAAGGGCTGTTTTCTTCTTCTATGCTTAAAAAGCTGAACTGAAGGGGTGTATATCTAAGCTTCATTGTATGACCGTTTGACTTTTTCATATTATGATACCTGTTTTTGACAGCTCCACAGCCACCGTTTATCGATAATACGAAATGATAACCGCCGCTTCCCAGACCTAAGTCAACAGCAGTGGTATTAAGTAGGACCTCATCACCTTCTTTTATCTTTCCCGTTAAGTAGTCATAGTTTATCGCTAAGTTTTCACCGAAATCAGTGCTAACTTTTATTTCAGTACAGCTGCTGTAGGTTCTTACTACTTCGATTACCCTACCTTTACAGTAATTGATCATCTTTACACTCCCTACCCAAGTTGTCAAAAAAGCTTAATAATCTGCTGTGCTTAATTACATCGCTTAGAGAATGTTTCTCTGTAATAGCGTGGATTATAATGAGAAGGAAAAGTAAGATTAGTTTTCCATAATAGCCGAACTGTATTATTGACAAAATCCCAGCAGAAATTCCCAATAGGTTTGAACCTGCATCCCCCATCATACAGCGGGCTTTAAGATCAAAAGGGAAGTATCCGATTACTGAACCTATTAGAGGCAGGATAAGTATGAATGAATAATATTTGCCGGTTAAAAGGGCATTAATTCCAAAGATTAATGTAAGAAATATGTAGAACTTTATAGCCCTGCCCGGTCTCAAATCCAACATATTTAACAAGTTTGTAAAGAGGGCTGTAAGCAGAGTATTTATTAGAATTGTCCAAAACCCAAAGGATAAGAAAATACTTGCTATAAGCGATATAATAAGCACCCCTGCAGCTTTAATTATACCTGTTGTAAGCCTGCCGGAAAGTAGGGCCTTTATATGCCCTTTAAGCCCGAGAGCATCTCTTGAGCCTAGTATATCATCTATAAATCCTAACAAGCTTGCAGTATATAAAGCTGTAATCATAATCAACATACTTCCAATTTCAACCAGATCATTGGGATAATAATTATTAATTACTAAATAAAGTGTATACCACGGTAGAATATATAAAGCAAATGTTACCCCTATACCCTGTGGTATCATCTCACCCTTGAAATTTTCCGCCAAGCAGTTACCATGAACAAATAATCGGATAAAGTGCGGAGTCAGCATATAAGACGTTAATACACAAAAACAAAAAATTGCGAAAAATATTAATCTAAGCAATAGCTCTTCGCTCCCTAATTTTGCGAATTAAGACCCTTAGTATGTGGATAAATTGTTTGCCCCGGTGTAAAAATCCCTGAAGATTTCTCCCTGTTACATCATGGTACATATCGACATCGACTTCGACTACTCTGTACCCTTTTATTAATATGTCAATAAGCATTCCTACTTCAAGGCTGTAACCATCAGGAATGTCAGCTATATCTTCAAGAACTTTGCGCTTAAAAGCCCTCTGACCTGAAAGAACGCTTGTCAATTTATGTCCTGTAAAAAACCTTACTCCGTGAGAAGCAAGGGCTTTTACAAAACCAAATCCGCCTTTGGCTTTAGGAGGACGAAACTTTGCTACCGTTACATCAGCACTGTCTTGGATTATGGGTATTATCAGCTTATAGGCTTCAAAGGAAGACCCCCTTAAGTCTGCATCCAGGAAAATCACAATATCCCCGCGGGCTTTTTTCATCCCTCGGTTAAGGGCACCGCCTTTGCCGATGTTTCTATCAAGTTTTAAGACTTCTACACCACACTCTACAGCCCTTTCATAGGTATTATCGGAAGAACCGTCGTCAATAACTATTATCTGCAAATCCATACCATTTTTATTTAAGAATTCATCTTTTAAACGTATGAGACCATCGATAGTTTGCTTAATATTTTGCGCTTCATTAAAAGCCGGGATCAAAACAGAAATGTTCACCCTACTTCTCCTTATGCAGTGTCATATAGATAGTATCTGCGTAATCTGTTTTTGTAATTCATAATATTTCTCACAACACAAGGGGACGGTCCCCTTGTGTTGTTGTGTTATGTAAATTATTGCACATCCTTGAGCAGCACTTTCTCTCTCCATTTGCCTTTTCTGTATGAAATTAAGGTTATCACAGCTCCAAGCACCCAGGCTATTAAAAGGGAAACGAATATTGACTCCGGTCTACCGTTAGGATATTGTGTACTCCGGGTGAGATAAGCAAGACCATAAGCAATGGGCACTCGCAGAAAAATTGTAGTTATCAGCGAAATCCACATGGGGGTCACGGTGTCTCCTGCACCGCGCATGACCCCTGAAAGGACTTGCGTTACTGCCATGGCAATGTATCCCACTGCAAGAATGCGCATCATTCTCATACTTAAATCAACGAGCTCTGCTGTATCGGTAAAAATATTCATAAGGTGTCTACCAAAAAGCAAGATAATTATCGTTATGACCGTTGAAACTCCAACCGCTATCTTTAAGCCTTGCCGTGTTCCCAGTTCTACTCTGTCAATCTTTTTTGCCCCAACATTTTGCCCTGCATAAGTGGTCATAGTCATACCAAAAGTGAAATTAGGCATCATAGCAAATCCGTCCACACGCATTACGATAACGTTACATGCGATAATCATTTCCCCGAAGGTATTTGTAAGGGATTGTACGGTTATCATCGCAAGGGAGAATATTACCTGAGTCAAACCTGATGGCAATCCAAGTTTTAGAAGCTGCAGAAAGTATTCTTTTTTAGGTTTCATCATATTTAAGTTAAAGTCCAGTACATCATCCATTGTTTTAAGTTTAATTGCACATAGAACTGCCGAAACCATCTGTGCAATTACAGTTGCCAGTGCTACTCCTGATACCCCCATATTTAAACCTGCAACAAACCATATATCTAATACTATATTAAGAGTGGTGGAAACAAGCAAAAACACCAATGCGGAAAATGAATCGCCAAGCCCTCGTAAAATTCCTGAAAGTATATTAAAATATGAAAAACCCCAGTTGCCTACCATTAATATCAAAAGATAGCTTGTACACCAATCTAAAATTGATTCCGGTGTATTGATTAAAACCAGCATAGGGCGTATGACAATCGGGGCTATTATCATAAGTATCGCTGATGCTATTGCCGTAAGCGTTATGCATGCACCAATAGACCGGGAAAGCCTTTCCCGGTCTTTTGCACCGAAATACTGAGAGACCATTATCCCTGCTCCGGTAGCCACTGCCACGAAAAGTACAAGTAAAAAGTTTAATACGGGTAAAGCACTTCCAACTGCAGCCAAAGCATTATCGCCTACAAATCTGCCTATAACGATTGAGTCAACTGTATTATAAAGCTGTTGAGCAATGTTGCCGATCAACATGGGAATTGAGAATTCAACAATTCGTTTCCACGGCACTCCCACCGTCATATCTTTTGGTGAAAAAAGATCCGCTAGCCTTGCCATATTATTATTTCAACTCCTTTGTAAAATGTTTTTATCACTTATACAAAATTTTGGTTATATAATTTTTTATATATGTATTACCTTGTCATGTTACTACACTCTTACAAAACAAAAAATTCACCTAATTTACTATTATATCATGATTGAGAGATAAAATAATAATTTTCGTTTTAGCTTTTAATTCTTGTCGGTTAACCTTACACTTATCCAATATCTTCTGTTTTTCACAAACAAACACTACCATTTTTTATTTATCTAGTGACATATAGGAATTTTGCTTTTTATATAGAATTCTAATTTAATAAGTAGAATATTATTCGGCAATAAAGGAGGCTAAGTTCGTGTTTATTAAAGACATTTTCTCAAGCAAGACACCAGTTATTTCATTTGAAGTTTTCCCACCGAAGAGAGAATTTCCCCTTGATACAGTTTATAGTACAATTGAGGATCTAAAAGACATGAACCCTGATTTTATAAGTGTAACTTATGGCGCCGGGGGAAGCAGCAAAGATAGAACTGTAGAGATTGCATCAACTATTAAAAACAAATATAATATACAATCATTGGCTCATTTGACGTGTTTGACTTCCTCCAAGGCAGAAATCGATTTAATGTTGGAACAATTGAAAGCAAATAATATATACAATGTTCTGGCTTTGAGAGGAGATATCCCTATTGGTGGGCTGCAAACATACCCTCAATATAAATATGCTAAAGACCTTA
>DUOC01000075.1 GCA_012839065.1 Thermoanaerobacterales bacterium
GCTATTACGGTGGCATAATAGACGGTGTTATAATGAGATTAGGGGATGCCTTTCTTGCAATACCCAGAATTTTATTATCCATGGTAATATTAGTTATTGCACGTCCGGGCATTACAACACTTATATTTGTTATTGGGATAACGTGTTGGATTAATTATGCAAGATTGATTCGTGGGGAAGTATTAGTAATAAAAGAGTTGGAATATGTCAAAGCAGCGAAAACTATCGGTGCCAGCGACAGAAAGATCATTTTTAGGCATATTCTTCCAAATACATTTTCAACATTTATAGTAGTATCAACTTTGACAGTTGCTACAAACATTATTACTGAATCTTCTCTCAGCTTCTTGGGACTTGGCATACAACCTCCTGATATATCATGGGGAGGAATGTTATCAGACGGCAGAAATTACTTGGCTTCACATTGGTGGATTGCAACCTTTCCGGGGTTAGCAATTACAATTACGGTATTAGGGATCATGTTTTTAGGGGACTGGCTTAGAGACGTATTAGATCCGCGTAACCAGGGAATTCGCAAATAAGGGGAGGGTTGAAGATGCAGAGCGAAAAAATACTTCTTGACGTCAGAAATTTAAAGGTATGTTTTGCTACTGAAACTTCTGATATTACAGCAGTAGAAGATGTCTCTTTTCAAGTAAAAAAAGGTGAAACTGTGGCACTGGTAGGTGAGTCCGGATGTGGAAAAAGTGTCACTTCACTATCCATAATGAGATTAATAAACAGCCCTGGAAGAATAGCAAACGGCCAAATATTTTTTGAAGGAAAAGACCTTTTAAAACTGTCAAATAATGATATGCGAAAGATCAGGGGCAATAAAATATCTATGATTTTTCAGGAACCGCTCACTTCTTTGAATCCCCTTTTTACAGTGGGAAATCAAATTTCCGAGGCTATATATACACATCAAAAGGTCAGCAAAGAAGAAGCAAAAAAGAAAAGCATTGATATGCTTAAAAAAGTAGGAATACCCAGGCCGGAATACGTCTATGAATGTTACCCCCATTCCCTAAGCGGAGGTATGAGGCAGAGGGTTATGATAGCAATGGCTTTATCAGGTAATCAAAAACTCTTGATCGCTGATGAGCCGACAACTGCTTTAGATGTAACCATCCAAGCACAAATCCTGGAACTTATGAAAGATATTATACGTGACTCTGATACATCGATTATATTGATCACTCATGACCTGGGGGTCGTTGCGGAAATGGCTGACAGGGTAATCATAATGTATGCCGGTCAGATAGTAGAGCAAGCAGATGTATACGAAATTTTTTCAAGTCCTTTACATCCTTATACAAAGGGGCTGTTGGAAAGCACCATCAAGGTCGAAGATCAGAAGGATAAACTGCAAACTATCGAAGGCACTGTGCCTGACCCTTCAGAGATGCCTATAGGATGCCGTTTTAACCCGCGGTGCACTGCAACAAAGGAAAGATGTAGCCAACAACCTCCCAGCTTGATTGAAGTAAAGAAAGGACATTTTGTTCGCTGTTGGCAGTATGAATCATGTAGGGGTGGTGCTGTAAATGAGTAATGAATATCTACTGGAAGTAAAGGGATTAAAAAAATATTTTAATATATCTAAAGGCTGGTTTAAGAGCGAAAGGCAGTACCTACGTGCAGTAGACGGGATTGATTTTAAA
>DUOC01000076.1 GCA_012839065.1 Thermoanaerobacterales bacterium
AGGAATAAAAAACTTACTGCCATTTTGAACAATTTGAGGGAACAAATCCATCGGTTCAGAGTTACATCACTTACGAAGAACCCTGAGAGACTTAAAGGTATTTTTGAGGAACATGAAAGGATTTTAGCAGCTATAGGTTCACGAGATCCGGAACGGGCTGAAGAACTTGTTAAAGAACACATAGAAAATGTTGAGAACAGTATAATGCGTACTATGAAAGAAAATTAGGATAGGATTAAGTTGGACGGGAGGAATATAAAAAATGATAAATGCTGTAATTCTTGCGGGAGAGAATAATGACAGCCGATTAAAAGACTATTCGCCTAACAAAGCACTTCTAGAGATCAATGGTAAATACATGATAGAATATATACTAGATGTATTAGAAGAAATAGAAGATATCGAAAAAATTGTTGTGGTCGGTCCGGAGGATCTCCTAAACAATCTTGTTAAAGGCAAATTAGAAAAAATAATTCCATGTACCGATTCCTTAGTAAAGAATGCAGTAAATGGTATGAATTATTTTAGTGAAGAAAAGATGATTCTTATTTTGTCATGCGATATACCTATGATTACCCCTGAAGCTATTAAAGATTTTTTAGCACAAACTGCAAAAGTTTCTGCTGATTTTTATTACCCGATTATAAGCAAGGAAGCAAATGATAAAAAATATCCCGGAGTTAAGCGGACCTATGTTAAGCTTAAAGATGGTACTTTTACCGGTGGGAATATTATACTTGTAAACCCTGCAACAATTAAAAAAGTTGTACATAAAACCGAGGAGTTTCTGGAAAACAGGAAGAAACCGTTAAAACTTGCAGCAGCTTTAGGTTGGAACTTTGTAATTAAACTTATACTTGGCAAACTTACAGTTGCAGAACTTGAAAAACGGGTATCAGAGTTACTGGGGATAAAACCAATCGCGATATTTTCAGATTTCCCCGAGATAGGAACTGATGTTGATAAACCTAGCGATTTTTCCTTGGCAAGGAAGGTGTTGGGATCTAAAATTTATTAATGGGAAGTGAATTTTATGCACCTAAGTGAGCGGGGCAGGGCTATATTTTTTATGGTATTAACTTCTGTGTTATGGAGCTCAAGTGGCTTATTTATCAAGCTTGTAACATGGAACCCTTTCGCCATATCGGGTGTCAGAAGTGCTATTGCTGCACTAATCCTTTGGGCGTATCTGCGTCGCCCTAAAATGACTTGGTCATTCGCACAGGTAGGAGGCGCTATTGCTTATGCAATAACGGTAACATTGTTTGTAGTAGCTAATAAGCTTACAACTGCAGCTAATGTTACTTTACTTCAATACACTTCACCTATTTTTATAGCTATATTTGGAACATGGTTTTTAAAAGAAAAGCCAAACAAATATGACTGGGTTACTATATTTATTGTCTTTATCGGTATGTATTTCTTTTTCTTAGACGAGCTTTCATTTGATAATCTGTTAGGTAATATACTGTCAATTTTAAGCGGGGTTGGATTTGCTTGGGTAGCTTTGTTTATGAGGAAACAAAAAGATGAATCTCCACTGGAAACAGCCTTTCTTGGAAATATTTTTACATTTCTTATAAACCTTCCTTTTATGTTTGGGACACCACCTGATTTTAACAGTATTTTAGGTTTACTTTTCCTTGGGGTATTTCAATTAGGGTTTTCTTACATATTTTATGCTGAAGCTATTAAGGTAATAACGGCACTTGAGTCAAATTTGATTTCTGTTATTGAGCCGCTGTTAAATCCTATTTGGGTATTTTTCGTAATTGGTGAAGTTCCCGGTAAATGGGCTGCTATTGGCGGTATAATTGTGCTTGTTTCTGTAACGGTTCGATATACGATTTTTGATTCCCCACGATTCCAAAAGAGGCTGTCTGCAAAAACTTAAAATCGGGGACGGTCCCTAAATATTCATGGGATAGTGGTTATATTCATAACTATGGCTGTGCACTATGGTTATAGGCAGCGGCAATATAATGAGGGCGTAAC
>DUOC01000077.1 GCA_012839065.1 Thermoanaerobacterales bacterium
CGCAGGGCTCACATCATCTTCTTGTGAAACTGCCGCCAGGGGAGGAGCAGGGATTGAAATAGATGTATCACTGGTTCCCCAAAGAGATGAAGGGATGACCCCTTATGAAATAATGCTTTCGGAATCCCAGGAGAGGATGCTTATTATCGTTGAAGAAGGCAGAGAGGAAGAAGTGCAGAAAATCTTCGATAAGTGGGATATAGACGCGGTAAAGATAGGAAAAGTAACTGACGATGGGATGCTAAGGATTTTAAATGATGGTGTTAAAGTTGCAGAAGTCCCGGCAGCATCTCTTGCAGAAGGAGCTCCAATCTTACGAAGACCTTCTGAAAAACCAAAATATCTGGAAGAAGCCAATAGTTTAGATATTAATAAACTTCCGCTGTCTTTAGACTATAATGAAGTTTTAAAAGAGCTTATAGGATCACCTAATATATGTTCAAGGGAATGGATTTACAGCCAGTTTGACTATATGGTAAGAACTGATACTGTTGTTCCACCTGGTTCAGATTCGGCTGTACTTAGAATCAAAGAAACAAATAAAGGGATAGCTTTAACAATAGATTGCAACAGTCGTTATTGCTATCTTGATCCCTTTGAAGGGGGAAAAATAGCCGTAGCTGAAGCTGCAAGGAACATTGTTTGCAGCGGTGCAAAACCATTAGCCGTTACTGACGGACTAAATTTTGGCAATCCTGAAAAACCGGAGATATACTGGCAGTTTGAAAAGTGTGCAGAAGGGATCAGTGAAAGCTGTAGAGCATTAAACACTCCGGTAATAGGCGGTAATGTAAGTTTTTATAATGAAATTAAAGATAGTGCCATATATCCTACACCGATAATTGGAATGGTCGGTATCATAGAAAACCTTGACAGGGTTACTACTATGGGCTTCAAAAATACTGGGGATCTGATTGTTTTAGTTGGTGAGAACAAAGATGAAATTGGCGGAAGTGAATACCTAAAGGTGAGATTTGGGATAGAGAAAGGCATTCCACCGCGAATAGATTTGGAATTAGAGAAGAGAGTTCAAGGACTATGCCTTAAAGCTATTTCTTTGGGCATCATTAATTCTGCCCATGATATTAGTGAAGGAGGATTAGCGGTAGCTCTTGCAGAGTCCTGTATAACAGGGGGGAAAGGCGCAAAAGTTGAACTTGAAAAAAGGGATTTACGAGAAGATGTACTTCTGTTTGGTGAATCTCAATCCAGAATTATTATAAGCATAGCAAAGGAGAATCTGCATCTTCTTGAAAAGTTAGCCGAAGAATTCGATATTCCAATAAAAGTTATTGGATGGGTAGTTGAAGAAGATTTTACAATTGATATCTCCGATAAGAACGGTTCTATAAATTTAATAAACGTAAAAGTAGAGGGGATTGGACAGATATGGAGGAAACAGCTAGATACAATAATGGACTAATAGAAGACAAACTGCATGAAGAGTGCGGTATATTTGGGATATTAGATCCAAATCATAATAGATATGATCTTGCACGAACAGCGTATTTCGGGCTATTTGCGCTACAACATCGGGGACAGGAAAGTGCAGGTATCGCAGTATCCAATGGAGAAGATATATTAATTCATAAAAATATGGGACTTGTGTCAGAGGTATTTGATGACTCCATTCTTGATAAACTTAAAGGCATAATTGCCACAGGGCATGTACGCTATTCTACAACAGGTTCAAGCACTCTAACTAATGCACAACCCCTTGTAGTCCGCTATTATAAAGGTTCTATGGCTTTGTCCCATAATGGAAATCTCATTAATGCTAATGAAATAAGGAAACGTCTGGAAGAATCCGGAACAATATTCCAAACTACCACTGACAGCGAGGTAATAGCAAACCTTATTGCACGTGAACGGGAAGATTTAGTAGAAGATGCCGTTAAAAATGCAATTAAAGAGATAAGGGGTTCATATGCATTGGTTATAATGACCAGTGACAAACTCATCGGTGTGAGGGATCCATACGGTTTAAAACCCCTGTCTATAGGTATCCTTGATGACTGCTATGTTCTGTCATCAGAAACCTGTGCATTTGATACTATAGGAGCAGATTTTGTAAGAGATGTTAAACCCGGTGAAATTGTTGTAATAGATAAAAACGGTTTAAGATCACATCATATAAATAAAAGTCCCGGCGGGAAAAATGCCATATGTGCATTTGAATATGTTTATTTTGCTCGACCTGACAGCATATTAGAAGGAGTAAGTGTCCATATTTCGCGTTTCAAAGCCGGAAAATATCTTGCCAGGGAAAGCCCTGCAGACGCTGATCTTGTAATAGGAGTTCCTGATTCAGGTATAGTTTCTGCTATGGGCTATTCTCAAGAATCTGGAATCCCTTATGGACTAGGATTAATAAAAAACAGGTATGTAGGCAGAACATTTATTTCTCCCAGCAAACAAATTCGGGAGATTGAAGTAAAGATAAAACTCAATGCCATGAAGCCTGTAATTGAAGGTAAGCGAATTGTCATGGTAGACGACTCTATTGTAAGAGGAACTACCAGCGGTAAGATAGTACAGATGTTAAAAGATGCTGGTGCAAAAGAGGTCCATGTTAGGGTAAGCTCTCCTCCCATTATACATTCATGCTACTATGGTATAGATACTTCGTCCAGGAGAGAACTTATAGGTGCAACCCATTCAATTAAAGAAATACGAGATCACATCAATGCTGACAGCTTAGCATATTTAAGTTTAGATGGGCTCATAAAATCAATAGGTATATCTGCAGAAAGATTATGCACTGCCTGTTTTAATGGAGTATATCCTATTGATGTGTCTAAAGAAAGCAATAAATATCTTTATGAGAAATGCTAGGTAAAAATAGGGGTGAATTTAATGGAGGGTAGACCTGTTAACTATAAAGATTCAGGTGTAAATATAGAAGCAGGGTACGAAGCAGTAAAAATGATGCAGAAGCATGTAAAGAGCACCTTCAGACCAGAAGTATTGTCCGGTCTTGGGGGTTTTGGAGGGCTTTTTGCCCTTGATATTAAAAAATTTAAGGAGCCTGTTCTGGTTTCAGGTACAGATGGTGTAGGCACTAAACTAAAAATTGCGTTTATGATGGATAAACACAATACCATAGGTATAGACTGCACTGCTATGTGTGTTAACGATCTAATATGCTCCGGAGCAGAGCCTATCTTTTTCTTGGATTATATTGCTTGTGACAGACTGATCCCGGAAAAGATAGCGCAGATAGTTGAAGGAGTTTCTGAAGGCTGCAGACAGGCAGGATGTTCACTTATCGGTGGCGAAACTGCTGAAATGCCGGGTTTCTATGCAAAAGATGAATATGATATTGCCGGATTTGCGGTAGGGATAGTTGATAAAACACATATTATAGATGGAACCGATATAAAATCAGGGGATGTAGTAATAGGGCTTTCTTCATCAGGGCTTCACAGTAACGGCTTTTCTATGGTCAGAAACGTGTTTTTTAATGTAGCAAAAATGGGTATTAATGATTATATAAAAGAATTGGGCTGTACATTAGGTGAAGAGCTGATAAAACCTACACGCATATATGTAAAAACAGTTTTGGACCTGATAGAAAATTTCAACATTAAAGGTATAGCCAATATTACAGGTGGAGGGCTCTATGAAAACCTGCCCAGAATCCTGCCGGAAGACAAAAAAATTATAATCAGAAAAGCTGCTTGGGAGGTCCCACCAATATTTAATATCATAAAACATATAAGCAGATCCGATGAAAAGGGTATGTATAATACTTTTAATATGGGGATAGGATTGGTCCTTATAGTTTCAAGCGAAGAATCCGACCATATAATCAAACACCTGAAAAATAGAGGGGAAACCGCCTATATATTAGGTGAAGTAGTGGACGGACAAAAAGAATTGGAGATAGTATAGGGGGTTGAAGACTTTGACAGGTATAAAGCTGGGTGTTCTGGTTTCCGGAGGGGGTACAAACCTCCAGGCGATAACTGATTCTATTGAACGGGGAAAGATAAAAGGAGAAGTATCGGTCGTTATATCAAGCAATGAGAGGGCCTATGCACTGAAAAGAGCTGAAAAACATGGGATTCCCGGTGTATATATAAATCGTAACAACTTTAAAACCCAAAAAGAATATGAAGAACACATGATAACAGTACTCAAAGCTTATGATGTAGATCTGGTTTTGCTTGCGGGATTCATGAAAGTCCTCTCCCCCGTTTTTATAGCGGAATTCAGAAACAGAATAATGAACATACATCCGGCATTAATTCCGGCCTTTAGTGGAATGGGTTTTTATGGAAGTAGGGTTCATAAAGCCGTTCTTGAATATGGTGTGAAAGTTACAGGTGCTACAGTACATTTTGTAGACGAAGGTGCTGATACAGGGCCAATCATACTGCAGGAAGTTGTTCCCGTATTAGATGATGATACAGTAGATTCTTTGGCTGCAAGGGTATTAGAGGTAGAACATAAAATATTTCCTGAAGCTGTCAGACTATACAGTGAAGGGAAATTAGTTATAAAAGGACGGCGGGTTTTAATAAAGAACGGCAAGTAGTGAATGACTTTTGTGTTGTTCCGCAGGTTTGTTGGCAGCATTGTGGTATCGCTGTTTGCATGGGCAAGTGGTTGCCTCCGTCAATACTATGTGCTATTACCGATTAAGGGCAAGTAAAAGGAGATTATTAAAAAAGAGGAGGTAAAATTATGTTAAGAAGGGCGTTAATCAGTGTTTCTGATAAAAGAGGAATTGTAGAGTTTGCTAAGGAGTTAGAAAAACTTGGAGTAGAAATAATTTCAACGGGCGGAACAGCAAAAACCTTAGCAGATGGTGGAATAAATGTTATAAAAGTGTCTGATGTAACAGGATTCCCTGAGATATTAGACGGAAGGGTAAAGACATTAAACCCGATAATACATGGGGGTATTTTGGCTGTCAGAGAAAACGAAGAGCATATGAAACAGTTAAAAGAGCTTAATATAAAACCGATTGATATGGTTGTAATAAATCTTTATCCCTTTAAAGAAACTATCAATAAAGAAGGAGTTACATTTGAAGAAGCAATAGAAAATATAGATATCGGCGGCCCCACAATGATTAGGGCTGCAGCAAAGAACTTCCAAGATGTAATAGTTGTTATCAACCCCGATAAATATGAAGGAATAATAAAAGAACTTTCCGAAAAGGGTGATATTTCCAGAGAAACCAGATTAGAACTTGCACTTGAAGTATTTGAATATACCAGCTTCTATGACGGCTTAATCACAAATTATTTAAAGAAGCAAATAGGAAGTAAACAATTCCCTGAAATACTGACACTAACTTTAGAAAAAGTGCAAGATCTGAGATATGGGGAAAACCCACATCAAAAAGCAGCATTTTATAGAGAAACAACCCCTGTACCTGGTTCATTAGCTTATGCAGAGCAGCTTCACGGGAAAGCATTATCTTTTAACAATATAAATGATACTAATGCGGCAATAGAAATGGTAAGGGAATTCTCCAGACCGACAGTAGTAGGTGTAAAGCATGCCAACCCTTGCGGTATTGGTTCAGCAAATACCATATATGAAGCATACAGAAAAGCCTTTGAAGCAGACCCCGTTTCAATTTTTGGTGGTATTATAGCATCTAACAGAACTGTAGATACAGCTATGGCTAAAGACATCAATTCCATATTTATAGAAGTAGTTGTTGCCCCTGATTACGAAAAAGAAGCCCTTGAAATTTTGATGCAGAAAAAGAACATCAGACTTCTTAAGATGGAGGAATTAGCTGTACCCAGCAAACCTGAAGGACTGTTAGATATGAAACGGGTAAAGGGAGGACTTTTGACACAGGAGTTAGATGCAGTTAACTTAGACTTCGACAACCTGAATGTAGTAACAAATCGTAAACCAACTGCTGAAGAAATGGACGATCTGCTTTTTGGCTGGAAAGTAGTAAAACATGTAAAATCGAATGCAATTGTTCTTGCTAAAAATGAGCAGACAGTTGGTATAGGCCCCGGACAAACAAACCGGATATGGGCAGCAGAAAATTCAATAAGACAAGCAGGTGAAAAAGCCAAAGGTTCGGTTATGGCATCTGATGCATTCTTCCCCTTCCCCGATGTAGTAGAAGCAGCGGAAAAAGCAGGTGTTACTGCAATTATACAGCCAGGAGGTTCAATAAGAGATGAGGAATCAATAAAAGCGGCCAATAAAGCCAATATAGCTATGGTCTTTACCGGCATGAGACATTTTAAACACTAATTTTTGTAGAGGTGAGCGATATGAAAATAATGGTAGTAGGGAGCGGGGGAAGAGAACACACCCTTACATGGAAAATAATGCAGAGCCCTTTAGTTGATGAGATTTACTGTGCTCCCGGCAATGCTGGTATTAGCAAACTTGCAAATTGTGTTGATATTTCAGCGGAAGACATAAAAGGACTTGCTGATTTTGCACTGGATAAAAAAATCGATCTAACAGTAGTTGGCCCGGAAGCTCCACTTGCACTAGGAATCGTTGATGAATTTGCAAGAAGAGGGTTAAAAATTTTTGGACCGTCAAAGAATGCAGCACAATTAGAAGGCAGTAAAATATTTGCAAAAGAACTAATGAAAAAATATGGGATACCTACTGCTGAATATAAGGTTTTTGATAACCCGAAAGAAGCCCAAGATTTTGTAAAAGAGATAGGCACACCTGTAGTTATCAAAGCAGATGGGCTTGCTGCAGGCAAAGGGGTAATTATTGCACAGACAGAAAAAGAGGCAGCAGCAGGTATTAGAAGAATAATGAAGGATAGAGAATTTGGCAGCGCAGGAGACAGGATAGTAGTGGAAGAATGTCTTGTAGGCAGAGAAGTATCCATCCTCGCCTTTACCGATGGCGAAACCGTTGTACCTATGGTGAGTTCACAGGATCATAAAAGGGTTTATGATAACGATGAAGGTCCTAATACTGGTGGAATGGGGGCCTTTGCCCCAAGTCCATTTTACACTCCTGAACTGGCTCAAATTGTAGAAAGGGATGTTCTACAAAAAACTGTAGAAGCAATGAAAAAGGAAGGATGCCCCTATAAAGGGGTGCTCTATGCAGGGCTGATGCTTACATCAAAGGGAGTAAAAGTACTCGAGTACAACTGCCGTTTCGGGGATCCCGAGACACAGGTGGTTCTTCCACTTCTGGAAACTGATCTTGTACATATAATGGAAGCGATTATAGAAGATAGACTTGATGAGATAGAAATAAAATGGAAGAACAAAAAAGCTGTATGTGTTGTAATGGCTTCTGGGGGATATCCTATGGATTAT
The DNA here is from genome assembly GCA_012839065.1 of Thermoanaerobacterales bacterium. Lineage (GTDB taxonomy): Bacteria > Bacillota > Thermosediminibacteria > Koleobacterales > Koleobacteraceae > DUOC01. The sequence goes on from DUOC01000077.1 coordinate 7,284, forward strand.
GATAAGGGATTTGAGATAAAAGGATTGGAAGAAGTTGAGAAACTTGAGGGGGTATACATCTTTCACGCCGGCACTGCAATTAAAGATGGGAAGATAGTAACATCTGGAGGGCGTGTATTAGGGGTTACGGCACTGGGAGATGAGCTTAAATCGGCAGCTGAAAAGGCTTATACAGGAGTGGAAAGGATCTATTTTGAAGGTGCACATTACAGGAAAGACATTGGTATAAATCAATAAGGCGAAAAATAACTTTTCCTTATTTTAAAGGTAACGGACGATTCTTCCGTCTTTTTTTGCAAATTTGCGCAAAATGGGGAACGATTCCAAATTATTCATTCAGCATGATTTAAATTATATTTCAGCATTTTGTCTCTTTGGACAAACACAGACTTCGGTTATTGTTTAATCTAATATATATATGAAGACTTTGATTTGTTATAATTTAGTATAAGACTATATATTAAGGAGGGGAGTTAATGAATAAGAAATTAATTGCTTTATTGTTGTTATGTAGTGTAATAATATTTACAGGTTGTGCATCCCAAGAATCGGGTGGAGTTGCCCAGCCCAAAATTGTAACATATGCTTATCAGAGTGAACCTGTTGTATTCTGGGACCCAAGTGATACATTTTCAAATGAAATCATTGTAATAAATAACATTTATGAACAGCTAATGCGTTATGATCCAATAAAAGATGAATATATTTATCTTTTGGCAACTGATTTTGATACCAGTGAAGATGGTTTGACGTGGACTTTCAAATTAAGAGAGGGAGTCAAATTTCACTGTGGAGAAGAATTTGATGCAGATGCAGTGAAGTATTGTGTTGAAAGGACCATTGAAAGAGGGCAAGGAGCATCCTTTATCTGGGATCCGGTTGAAGAAGTTAATGTCAAAGACAAGTATACCGTAGAGTTTAAACTAAAGTACCCTGCAGCATTGGATATGATTGTTTCTGCAGGATATACTGCTCACATGTTTTGCCCTAAGTGTACCGAAGAAAAAGGACATGATTGGTTTGTCCAAGGAAACGCATGTGGTACAGGCCCATATATGCTTGAGTACTGGGAAAGAGGCAATGAAGTTGTTTTAGCAAAATTTGACGACTATTGGGGCGGTTGGAGCGATAATAAGTATGATAAGGCAATAGTTAAAATGATTCCTGAATCAGGAACAAGGCGCCAAATGCTCGAAGCTGGCGAGGCCGGAATAGTAGATACTCTACCATTTGAGGATTTGCAGGCATTGGAAGATAATCCGGGTATAGAAATAGTAAAAACGCCTTCATTCCAAAATATGATATGTTTAATTAATACGGAAAAACCACCACTTGATAACAAATTGGTTAGACAGGCAATTTCTTATGCTGTTCCTTATGACGATATTGTTAACTATGTAATGAGTGGGTATGCAGAACAATCAAGGGGGCCAATTCCAAAAGCTTTATGGGGGCACAAAAGTGATTTATTCCAATTCAACTACGATTTGGATAAAGCCAGAGAACTTCTTAAAGAAGCGGGCTATGAAGATGGTTTCAAACTTCTTCTAACATACAAATCAGGAGATGAAAACGAAAGAAAAGCCTCAGAACTTCTAAAATCAGAGCTGAAAAAGTTGAATATTGACCTTGAAATAAGAGGTATGCCGTGGGAACCTCAGTGGGAAATGGCCAAGTCTGTCGATCCTAAAGATAGGCAGGATTTGTTTATTATGTACTGGTGGCCGGATTATGCAGATCCCTACAGTTGGCTCAATGGTCTATTCCATTCTGAAGATACTATAGTATTTAATTTATCTTATTGGAAGAATGAGGAGTATGACCGTTTGATTGATGAAGCAAATAGGATCTCCGGTGCAGACAGAGATAAAGCCATCGAGCTTTACGGTAAGGCACAAGAAATAATGATGGAAGAAGTACCGGCAATTTTCATCTTTGACCAACAATTTGCAAGAGCTAAGAGAAAGAACATCAAGGGCTATTATGATAATCCTTTGTATGCCCATGTGGTGTTTTTCTACGACCTATATGAAGAATAACATATCTTATTATCGAGGCCGGTTTAAACC
>DUOC01000078.1 GCA_012839065.1 Thermoanaerobacterales bacterium
GCTTGCAGACCCACACCGTGCAGGACATGAACTTAAATATCATCCCGGTGAAGTTAATATGAGAATGGCTGATGTTGTTGTAATAAATAAGATTGAAACGGCACCTCCGGAAGGGATAGAAGAAGTACGCCAAAATATAGAAATTCTCTGCCCCGAAGCTGTTGTTATCGATGCAGCATCACCAATTTCTGTAGAAGACCCTTCTATTATAAGAGGGAAACGAGTACTTGTGGTCGAAGACGGGCCTACACTAACCCATGGGGGTATGACATATGGGGCGGGAGTTGTAGCAGCTAAGAAATTTGGAGCAAGAGAATTAGTGGATCCCAGAGAATATGCAGTTGATTCCATTATGGAGACATACAAAAAATATACCCATCTCAGCAATATCCTGCCCGCAATGGGTTATGGCGTGAAACAAATTAAAGACTTAGAGAAAACTATAAACAGTATAGATTGTGATGCAGTTGTTATCGGCACACCTATAGATCTTAGAAAACTAATGACTATAAATAAACCATCTGTAAGGGTAAGATATGAGCTGCAGGAAATTGGTAAACCCACATTAGAAGATGTATTAAAAGACATATGATTTTGTTTAATTAAAGCAAATAAAGGAACCCGGATTGTCCGGGTTCCTTTATTTTTAACATCAATTTTATAAAAATTTAAATTTCAGGAATTCAATAAACAGATCAAGTTCTTTTTTGGCTTCGTCAGGCAAATTACTTACATCATTAAAATACTTATCCAGCTGATGCAAAGACCAGAAGGGAATATTTGCACAGATGGATTACTAGAAGGGAAACCGCATCCAAGGACATATGGTTCTTTTCCAAGAGTGCTTGGAAGATATGCGAGACAGAAGCAGGCATTAACTTTGGAAGAAGCTGTAAAGAAAATGACCTCAAAACCGGCAGAAGTATTTGATATTAAAGATAGGGGGGTACTAAAAGAAGGTAATTTTGCAGACATTGTAGTGTTTGATCCTAATACAATAATTGATAAAGCAACATATCTTAACTCGGTTCAATATCCCGAAGGTTTTGAACTAATAATGATCAATGGTGAAATTGTTGTAGACAAGGGCGTACACAATAAAACTATTTGTGGAAAAATACTAAGGAAATGAGATTATGATGCAGGGGCGATCTTTGATCGTCCCCGTCCCCTATGACACATTATTCATAGAAAATACCAACAACAAAATAGGCATTATGAATCAAGCCATAAATATTGTAAAACCGTCTGGAAGAAAATATCAGTCGCCGTCAACCCAAGATTAACCGGGATATCTTGCTCGCCATTCTTCAGTTTCTTGAAAGCCGGTAAGCAGATCATCAGCCAGCCGGATCAAAACATCACTGAGTTCTACATTTTCCACCCACCTATTGGGAATACCACCAATGCCCAAATATGCGCCCAAAATATTACCGGTTATTGCTCCAGTGCTGTCGCTGTCACCATCATGGTTAACAGCCATCTTAAGAGCATTCTTGAAATCATCTTTAGACTTTAATGCACAATATAAAGATATGGCTATAGCCTCGTCTCCAACCCATCCTTCTCCCAGCTTCTTCACAGCTTCTTGGGGGCTAATATCACTTTTTACAAGTTCCAGTGCCTCTTGAATCTTCAAACTGCATTCTTCATGACCATTATAATCGCTCATAACCTCCAATGCATCGAGAACTGCTTCTTCAATTTCTAATCCATCAACTATAAGCGTAATAATATGTGCAAGAACCCCCGCTGCAAGATAACCGCTGGGATGCCCATGAGTCAATGCTGCAATATCACAACCAAGCCGGAATGCACTTTCCTTTGTGCAGAACAGCCCTACAGGTGCAGCCCTCATTACACCACCACAACCCTTACTGTTGTTTATCGGTTTCTCGATCGTTCCTTTTTTGCCGCTCTTCAAAGCCGATAAACACGTTATGCCTGGCGAACGCACTGCATAAAGTTCCTTTACTTCCATCAGCCAACCGTCCAGCAGACCTTGAACTTTTTCTTTTTCCACTTCACCTATAGTATAGAGCCACCTCAAATAAGAATTATATACTATATTTGATGCACTACAAAGCCCTTTTGAACAAAACCTTGTATCTGCTCGAAGAAGCCCATCAGCAGTAAAGATAGACATTTGAGTATCGTCGGTTATTTTTGCTTTACCGTTTGCCCCAATTACTAAGTCGGTGATCCCATCATCACCGTATTTCTGCTTGATTTCATTAAAGCTCATAAATTCAACAGGGCATCCCAGCGCATCGCCAACAGCACCGCCAATCATACAACCTCTATAATAGTCCTTTGTCCTTTTCAATTACTTCACCACCCCTCCAAACAACATATTTATCTCACTATTGTGAAACAATATAACTGTAAAAAGTTTTGTAAATCCTTATGCAGACTGGAAAATAAATATAAATGA
>DUOC01000008.1 GCA_012839065.1 Thermoanaerobacterales bacterium
AGAAATATTATATGCCCGGACTGCTCTCCACCTAGCACATAACCGTTTTTGATCATCTCTTCAAGGACATATCTATCTCCTACCTTAGTTCTTATCATCCTACAGCCATTTTCTCTAAGCGCTGTTTCCAATCCCATATTACTCATTACAGTAGTAACAACTGTATTTTTTTTGAGTTTACCATGATTTTTCATGAATATTGCGCATACTGCTATAATATAGTCCCCATCGAGAATTCTTCCTTTTTCATCAACTGCAATCAATCTGTCAGCATCACCGTCAAAGGATAAACCAATATCTAAACTGTTTTCAACTACAAATTTACCTACCACTTCTGGATGTGTTGAGCCGCATTCTACATTGATGTTGTATCCTGTAGGTTGATTATTGATCACGGATACTTCTGCACCTAAATCAGAAAAAACCTGTGGTGCAATCTTATATGCAGCACCATTGGCACAGTCTACAGCTATATGCAGCCCCTTTAGATCTATATCAATCGTCGATTTGAGGAATTCGGCATATGCTGTTTCGGCATTAAGGGCTTCCTTTATTCGTCCAAGAGATGCCCCCGTCGGTTTTGGAATGTCTTCTCTTTTCATTGTTTGTTCTATTCTATCTTCCAATTCATCACTTAATTTAAACCCTTCTTTATTAAAAAATTTTATACCGTTATATTCAAAAGGATTGTGTGAAGCTGAAATTACTGCCCCCCCATCTGCATTATAATACCGTGTCAAGTAAGCTATCCCGGGGGTAGGTATAACTCCTGCCTTTAAAACACTGCCCCCCACAGAACATATACCCGCTGCCAAAGCTGATTCTAACATATCCCCGGACACGCGGGTATCTTTCCCTATAACTATAAGGGGGGAAGTTTTAGACTCCCCCAGTATATATGCCCCTGCTCTCCCCAGCTCAAAGGCTAGTTTCGGCGTTAACTCCAGATTAGCTATACCTCTTACACCATCTGTTCCAAACAATCTACGGGCCATCTATCCAAATCTCCTCCCAATCGTATCATTCAGGTTTTTAGTTTCTTTAATCCTTTTTAATCTCTACTGATATGCTTTTAGGATAATAATCCACCAAAGTTACATTGCCGGGAACAGATACATTAAGTTCGACTTCATGAGTTCCCGCTTGTAATCCTCTCAAATCTGCATAGATTTTTATATCACTGCTATCTACAGCTTTTACATCTTGCTTTAGTCCCATAAAGCTTACACTTATGTCAATAGGTTCAGAGTATGCTTCATAGCCTTCTCTTAAATTTATCAAATCTACTTGTCTTGTAATGTTTAATGTATGCTGCTCTTTTGCCTCTATTTTTACAAAAACGCTTACAATATCTCGTTCACCCGCAACCAGTTTAACCCCATTTGGCAGAATGATTTTAACTTCTCTTTGCTGGTTAGAATATGCGCCGCTTATATCAATTATCTCTGTATCGATTTTTTGCAAGTTGTTCAGAATATTTTCATCACCGGTAACAGATACTATATCGGGAGTTACTGTTATACCTGAAATAGCATAACCAGCAGCAGGATTACCAATAATACGCGGCTCTATTTCTACATCGGCTTTGTTTACAATAGGTATTGTTGCCTCGATAGTTTCGGGTCTATAGGTAATATTTTTTGATTCCGCTTTCCTTTCATCAGTTATATGAAGCGGGAAATTCCCCTTTATATCCTCGCTTTTATTCGAAACATCAATGCTTATAAAAGCAAACTTTACAGTATCTATAATGCTCTTTGGCCCCTTTAATATTACTTCTTTCGGTTTTAAAACAGGATCCATAACAGCAAAACCCTCTGCCGGACTTCCATTAATATCCACCGTAACAGGTATTTGCTTTTCAACTACAGGTTCAAGGGTTACCATTATCTCAGGTGGATTAACACTAACAAGTTCAATATTATCCGGAAGGGTTACAGATACAGTCAGGAGGTTCTCTCCTTCCATCCTACCTTTCATATTGACTTCAGCTTTAATTGCTTCTTTAGATAGATTTGATATATGACTTCTTCTGCCCCTTACCTTGACATTTACCTTAAAACTTGATTGGTCCTCAACTAATGCATAATTTACACTGTCCAAGTTGTTAAATTGTATAGGGATATCCCTGAAAGGCTGTTCTATAAAAGGGTTTTGTTCCCCTATTACATATATCCAAAGCACAATTGCCACTAAAACTGAAATTATTTTTATTGCCAAATCATTATCTAATAAATTATTCATCTGCTTTTTTCCTCCAGTTAAACAAGGGAATCTGTTTTTGCTCTTTTGTATATAAAAGGCTTTTAATCATCTCTTTAAAGGTCATTATATCCAAATACCTTGTAAGCTTACCTTCAACAGCAACTGAAATTACACCTGTCTCCTCTGATACAATAATCGATACAGCATCAGATTGTTCTGTGATACCCAGTGCAGCCCTATGTCGTGTGCCAAGCTCTTTGCTTAAGTTAGGATTTTCTGTTAACGGGAGAAAACAACCGGCTGCCATTATTTTATCATTTCTTATTAAAACTGCACCATCGTGAAGAGGGGTATTAGGTATAAAAATATTGAGCAAGAGTTCCGTGGTAAGTTTCCCCCCTATTTCCAAACCCGTTTCTATAACATCATTTAAACCTGTTTCCCTTTCTATTACAATCAGTGCCCCTATTTTGTTGGAAGCAAGGACCTGAACAGCACGAGCCATTTCATTAATCATTTTGTTTACTTCTTCTTCACTAAAACTAAAAAAAGGTGTAACAAATAACCTCCCTCTTCCCAGCTGTTCTAATGCCCTTCTTAATTCAGGCTGAAACACAACAAGTAAAGCAATAACGCCCACCGTCATAGTGTTCCTCAATAGCCAGTTTATCGTATATAATCCAAGCCATTCGCTGACTTTTGTAGATATCACCAAAACAACCAGCCCCTTAATTAGCTGGACAGCTCTGGTTCCTTTAATAAGCATAATAGCTTTATATGAAACATAGGCTACTATGGCTATATCTATTAAATCTCTAAAACGAAACTGTCTTATAAGCTCTAGTAATTGTTTAAGCACTTTTTCCACTCCATTGCTCGAATAATAAACTGTTCCATTAATTTTATGCTCTTATATTATAGTATACAACATAGATGTCTGCCTTTAAAATATATTCTACAAAAATTTTTGAATCCCTTTTAGTTAA
>DUOC01000079.1 GCA_012839065.1 Thermoanaerobacterales bacterium
TCAATGGTTTGATTAATAACTCTAAGCCGTGATATTTCTTTTTGTGTCATATTTAAAATCTCCTTACGCATACTGACATTTTATCAGAATAATTTCAATATGACATTATCATAGAATAACTACATTTCCTTATAAAAAAAATTGACATGATCAGTTTTAGTGTGTATAATACATAAGGCTGTATAAAAACCCAATAAATGGTAATAATAACAACAACAAGTTATAGAAAGGAGCTGGAGATAATGCAAAGCTTTATTTTTGCTTTTGTTATCTCAACATCGTTGCTTCTTAACCCCATAAGCAATGAATCATATGATAGTATTGATAATATTATAGGAGTGAGACATGGAACTTTAAATGAGAGAGGCAGAGCCGTTATAGCCAACAATAGATTTAATATTGCATTAAAAATAAAGAACTATAATCCTGATTTGACTTCTAAGCAGATTGACCTCATAATAAAATCAGTATATAAATACTGTAAAAAATACGACATCCCCGAAGAAGTTGTTTTTGCTGTAATTGCAGCAGAAAGTAAATTTGACCCAATGTGCCGTGGGACATTAGATGATACCGGCCTTATGCAGATACGGGAAAAGTATGCATTTAGCTGGGCAAGGAGAATGGGAATAGAGTATAGAGGAATTGCGAGCTTATACGATATTGAAAGTAATGTTCATATGGGTGTTTATATTCTTGATTTTCTTTTTAATAAATATAACAATCAGTTGGATAAGGTATTGGTAGCCTATAACAGAGGGCATGGCTATGTTGATAGGGCTTTGGCATCTGGGGGGAGGCTTCCTGACGGATACCTTAAAGAAATTAATAAACATTATAGGAATATTTATAAGAAAGAGCTAGCAGCGTCATAAAACTTATGGGGAGAGATCAACTGATGTCTGATTTAGAACTGGCGAAGGCATATTTATTAGAAAATGATCTATCGATTGTTATAGCAAAGGAAGGGGATATTATCGCAAAAGAGAAGGGTAAAGGCATAAATCCTTTGCTTATAATTATTGAAAAGTTAGGGTATAAATTAAAAGGTGCTAGTATTGCAGATAAAATACTGGGGAAAGCAGCAGCAGCATTGTCTTTAAATGCAGGGATTAAATATTTTTACGGCAGTGTAGTTAGCGAAAAAGCAATAGAATACTTAATTCATAAAAAAATAAATGCTGAAAATATCGAAGCAAAAACTATAGTTCCATATATTTTAAATCACGAGCAAACAGATATGTGCCCCTTAGAGAAATTAACTATGGGGATAGAAAATGTATCTGATATGAAAATAGTGTTAAAAGATTTTTTAAGTGATAAGAGCAAAAATGTTTGACATTAAGAAACACGATATGCTATAATACTTCAGGTAGTTATCACCGCATGAAACAGGTACAAATTGTCGTCCGATAGACAATACCTGTATTTCAGCGAGTTTGCAGGGAGGTAAGTATAAAATGTATGCTATAATTGAAACAGGTGGAAAGCAGTATAGAGTTGAAGAAGGCGATATTCTAAAAATCGAAAAGCTAGATGTACCTGAAGGTGAAACAGTTGAATTCGATAAAGTACTTGCTTTGTCAAAGGAAGATAGTTTTTCTGTAGGGCAGCCGTTTCTTGAAAATACTAAAGTTGTGGGCAAAGTATTAGAGCATGGTAAAGAGAAAAAAATAATAGTTTATAAGTATAAAGCCAAGAAAAATTATCGCAGGAAGCAGGGGCATAGACAGCCTTTTACTAAGGTTAAAATCGAAGGTATACAATTTTAATTAAGAAGGATCCGACAAATGATAAAAGTTAAGATATTAAGAAATAAAAATGGAAACATTTATGAAGTTGATGTTAATGGGCACGCGGAATATGATGAATTAGGGAAGGATATTGTTTGTGCAGCGGTTTCCGGGATCGTTCAAACAGCGGTTTTTGGATTAATCAGAGTATTAGGTTTACAAGTAGATTTGACAATAGAAGAAGGTTTCTTGAGATTTTGTATACCAAACGAACTATTGGCTAATGGTGACAATGAAGGTTTACGATCAAAGGTAAATATTATTCTAGATACAATGGTAATAGGTCTTGAGGAAATAGAAAAATCGTATAGTGATTATATAGAAGTCCTTAATATTGAAGGAGGTGTTTGATATGTTAAAAATGAACCTACAATTATTTGCTAAGAAGAAAGGTGTAGGCAGTTCAAGAAACGGCAGAGATAGCACTTCTAAAAGGCTTGGTGTAAAAAGACATGATGGTCAATATGTTACAGCAGGAAGTATAATTGTAAGGCAAAGAGGAACGAAAATAAAACCTGGTTCCAATGTTGGACGTGGGAAAGATGATACGCTCTTTGCTAAAGTAGATGGATTCGTAAGTTTTGAAAGAGCTGGCAGAGACTCCAAACAAGTAAGTGTGTATACAGAAACAGTATTGTCTTAATTTTATTTAAAAATTATAAACAGAAAACCTCTATCATTTATGAGATAGGGGTTTATTTTTTATAAAAAAAGGAAATTACAGATCGCAACAGAATACTAATACTATTATCAAAATATTGACATGGAGTGTTTTTTTATGAAAAAAATAATAAGGTTTTTAAATAAGCACTATATTAAATTTATATATTTTCAATGGTTTTTTATATTAATCTGCATCCTATGTGCTTTTAATATGATTAGTACTACTGTTGTCCATATATTGATATTTGCCCTTAATGTTTTTATTTTTGAGCTTATATATATAATAAAAGTCCTTGATAAAAAGAATTATATAAGCAATAATAACTTTATAACAAAGTATAAGCATAAGGAAAATGTTATCAAGTGCCTAATGTTAGAAAGGCACAACTGTTTCAACTACTTACAAGTTATGTATGGATCTTTACAGCTTAAAAGATATGATAAATTAGACAACTATATAATCAAAATACTGGAAGAAATTGAAAATACAAATCCTCTATACAGAATAAAAAATCAGCAGCTTTTAGATACCCTTTTTAAAAGTATAAAAAAAGCAAAAAAAAATAATGTAAATATGACTATAGAAATAAAAGACTCGTTTTGTTTTAAAAAAGGCATTCCATTTGAACAAAAAGCCAAATTTGCTGAATGTCTAAAATTGTTTCAATCAATTATAATAAACAAGCTAAAAGATTTGGATTCTAAATATAAAGTAATAAAAGTAAGAATAGGGAATGATCAAAAAAATAATGTATATGCATTGATTTTATATCCGGCAGTGATATATGATGATATTATAGAAGCATTAAAAATAAAGCACAATATCTATGACAATTGTTATTCTAATAGCATAAGATTCAGGATTTCAAAAAGTAGGATACTGATTTTATTAGAAACTGTAAAATATGTTGAATCATGACTATATCTATTGTTATAATATTATTACTTAATTATTAAGGGTGGGAAAATATGTTTTTTGATGAAGTTAAGATATATATTAATGGTGGCGATGGTGGAAATGGAGCTGTGGCATTCCGAAGGGAAAAATATGTACCTTTTGGAGGGCCAAGTGGGGGAGATGGAGGTCATGGCGGTAATATCATTATTCAAGCCGATAGTAATTTGAATACTTTACTGGATTATAAATATAAGAGGCATTACAGAGCTAAGAGAGGAGAACATGGAGGTGGCAACAATAAAAGAGGTAGAAATGCATCAGATTTAATTTTGAAGGTACCTGTAGGAACAATAGTGAAAGATGCAAATACAGGCGATATTATTGCTGATTTAGTAAAACATGGTGATGAAGTTATAGCGGCAAGAGGGGGCAGAGGTGGAAAAGGCAATGCGCGTTTTACGTCCCCAACTCGTCAAGCACCTAATTTTGCAGAAAATGGGGAGCCTGGTGAGGAAAGGTGGATTATCCTTGAACTGAAACTGATTGCTGATGTAGGACTCATAGGCCTGCCAAATGTTGGGAAGTCAACCCTTTTATCTGTTATGACTCAAGCAAAGCCTAAAATTGCAGATTATCCTTTTACAACGTTAACTCCGAATCTTGGTGTAGTAGGAGTTGATGACGGTAAAAGCTTTGTAATGGCAGATATACCTGGGCTTATATCAGGCGCTCATGAGGGCGCGGGATTGGGGCATCAGTTTTTGAGACATGTAGAAAGGACAAAAGTTTTGATACATGTATTAGACGGCAGTGGGTTAGAGTCAGAAGATCCAATAGAAGATTTTGAGATTATCAATAATGAATTAAAACAATATAATGAGAAACTTTTAAATAAACCGCAAGTAGTTGCAGTAAATAAAATTGATTTACCATCTGCAAAGCAAAATTATAAAAGACTAGAACGGGTTCTAACAGAAAAAGGATATACAGTTTTTCCAATATCTGCAACTGCAAAAATCGGGCTAACAGAGTTAAAAAGACATGTATATCAAATTGTTGAGACGATTAAATTAAATGAGTATGAAGAATCTTATAAAGACGAAGAAGTAAAAATTGTAAAAAAATCTTCTAAAAAAGAAGGGAGTTTCTATATAAAAAAAGAAGGAAATGTTTTTGTTATAGAGGGGCAAAGGATTGAAAGGCTTGTGGCTATGACAAATTTTAATAATGAAGATTCTATAAGGCGATTTCAGCGTATTATTGAACGTATGGGTGTTGAGAAAAAACTTCGAGAATTAGGTATTAGAGAGGGGAATATTGTTAAGATAGGAACTATAGAGTTTGAATATTATGAAAATATTTTTTAAATTTATTATTTGTTTTAAGAAGTATTAAGTTAGAGCATAAAAGATTTGATGGCAGATAGGACAAGATATCTGTTAATTCTTGAAGGGAATGAATGCAATGTCTAAAATAGGTATAATGGGCGGGACTTTTGATCCTATACATTATGGACACTTAGTAACTGCTGAAGCAGTTAGATCTACTTTTGATTTGGATAATGTTTTATTTGTACCTACCGGCAATCCGCCACACAAGAAGGGTTATAAAGTAACAGGTTCTGTACACAGATATTTAATGACGGTTTTAGCAACTGTAACAAATCCTTTTTTTGAAGTTTCAAGGATAGAAATAGATAGTGAGGGTTATTCATATACAATAGATACTATAAAAGGATTGAAGAAAATTTATGGTAAAACAGCGGATCTGTATTTTATTAGTGGGGCAGATGCAATTCTTGAGATTATTACATGGAAGCAGGTAAACGAGCTTTTAGATTTATGCTTTTTTGTAGCAGCCACACGACCGGGCTACGAACTTAAAGAGTTGAACCAAAAAATAAATGAAATAAAAAAGATATATAATAAACAGATCTTTTCTTTAGAAGTTCCAGCTATGGCTATATCTTCTACTGATATCAGAAAAAGGGTAAGAGAAAAACGTCCGATCAAATATCTTTTACCTGAAAGTGTTGAATATTATATTAAGAAAAATAAATTATATGTATAAAAAAATAGAATTGACAGGGAAGATTAAAATTGTTGTTGATAAGAAAGATGCAAAACAAATTAAAGGATATACTATCAGAAGAGAGATACCTTCATACCCTCGGTGTTAAGCAAGTAATAGTTAAGCTGGCTTTACGATATGATGTAAATTTAAAAAAAGCTGTAACAGCAGCTATTCTGCATGATTGTGCAAAAGACCTGTCTGATGATATCTTATTGAAAAAAGCAGGTGATTTTGGTATACTTATAGGGGAAATTGAACGGGAACAACCCCAACTTTTACATGGCCCTGTTGGGGCAATGATAGCATTTCATAATTTCAGTGTGTATGATTCGGAAATCTTGAATTCCATATGGGTTCATACTCTAGGTAATAGTTTTATGAGCGATCTTGATAAAATTCTTTATATAGCTGATTATATAGAACCAAATAGGAAGTTTTCAGGTGTTGAGAAATTGAGACGGATTGCATTTGCAGATTTAGACAAAGCTCTTTTGTATGCTTTTGACAATACCCTAAACTGGGTTAGATCTAATAATCAAGTAATCCATCCAACTACTATTAAAGCGAGGAATCAAATACTATTTAATCAGAGGAAGAGGAACAGGGGGAGGAAGATCTCTTGAAAAAGCGCGTAATTATTACGTTAATTATATTAGCTTGTATTATTTTAGGGGTGTGGTCAGGTTTATATGTATACCTTGGTAGCTTTCAACCAGAAGAAGATCTGTCAGGAGACAATTATACAGATCCGGTAATTTCCAATCATGAAAGAATAAATATACTGGTATTAGGGCTTGATATAGGAAATGGATTTAAAAATGGAGGGTATGAAAGAACTGATACGATTTTTGTTGCAAGCTTTGATACAAAAGATAAGAAAGCCAGCATACTATCGATTCCAAGGGACAGTAGAGTTAAAATTCCCGGGCATGGTATAGATAAAATAAACGCAGCTCATGTTTACGGCGGCCCTGATTTAACCATTAAAACTGTCAAAGAACTATTGGGCGTACCGATTCATTATTATGTAAAAGTGAATTATGAAGGTTTCAAACAGATTGTAGATGAACTGGGCGGTGTCGAAATTTATATTGAAAAAGATATGCATTACAATGATAACGCACAAAATCTTCACATTAATATAAGTAAGGGGCTTCAAACTTTAGACGGGCAAAAATCCCTTGAATATGTAAGATATCGCAATTATCCTAATGCTGATATAGGCAGGATTGCTGCTCAACAGAAATTTATGTCAGCTTTTGCCAAAAAGTTACTGCAGCCCAGCATGGTATTTAAAATACCGCGTATTGCAAAAATATTAACAAATTATGTTGAAACAAATATGAGTCCAATGGAAATTGTAAAATATGCTGAACTTGCGTGTCATATAAGTTATGATGAAATAAGAATGGAGATATTACCTGGTGTTGGTCAAGACATTGGCAGCATTAGTTACTATATCATTGATAATTCTGAAATGAATAAAGTGGTTAATGAGCTCTTACACGGTTTAGATTCAGATGTAAGTGATATAAAAGTAGAAGTGCTAAATGGAAATGGACATGCAGGGTCTGCAAATAAGGTCGCAATGGAATTAAAAAATAAAGGATTCAATGTTATAAGCACAGGAAATGCAAATAGCTTTGACTATAAAAATACAATTGTCATATACAGAGATGGCAATATAGAAACGGCAAAAAAAATAGCTTCAATTATCGGAGGAACAGAGTTAAAACAAGAAGACTTTGGTGATAAAGAAATAGATATACGGATAGTTGTTGGCGAAATGTAAAAAAACCCTTCTAAAGGGTTTTTTAATATAAAGGGTTTTTTAAAGTAATTGAGAAATATGTAGTATGTATGTAAGTAAGTATTATTTAAAATATATATGTTCAAAGTTTTGGGAAAAACCAACAAAAGGAGGTAACAGATATTAAAATTAAAATTGTTTCAGACAGCACTTGTGATATCCCCAGAGAATTGGCTGAAAAGATGAATATTACCATTATTCCCTTGTATGTATTATTTGCGGATAAGATATATCGAGATGGAGTAGATATTACACCAAAGGAATTTTATGAGATGCAGAAAGCGAGTGAGGAGCTCCCAAAAACATCACAACCTTCCGTCGGCGAATTTTCTGCACTTTATGAAGAGCTTCTTGAAGATTACGACGAAATTATTTCCATTCACATTTCTTCTGGCTTGAGCGGTACTGTTAACTCAGCGTTGAGGGCAAAAGAACGTTTTAGTGATAGGATTAAGGTTATTGATTCTAAATCCATAAGCCTTGGGATTGGGGTGCAGGTTATTGAGGCAGCAATGATGGCGATGGATGGTATAGATTCTGCTCGAATAATTGAGAGGGTGGAAGAGATTAAAAAGCGAACAGAATTACTGTTTACCCTTGATACTCTTACTTATTTGGAAAAAGGGGGAAGGATTGGAAAAGTGTCATCACTTTTGGGTTCTTTCTTAAATATTAAACCAATTGTAAGGGTCGTAGACGGAATTTATGTTCCTGTTGGTAAAACTAGAAGCCAAAGACAATCTATTATTAAGATTGTTGAAGTTATGGAAACACTTTTAGACAGTAAAAAACCAGAAACTATAGTGATAGGTCATGGGCAGGGATATGAAATGGCTCTGGAATTGAAAAGTCTGGTTGAAAGCAAATTTGACAAGTCAGTCGATTTCTTAACTGATACAGGGCCTGTAATTGGAGTCCATACTGGGCCAGGCACATTGGGAATAGCTTTTTATTAAATAATGAACACATTAAAAGCAAAAGGTTTGGGGTAGGGTCCTCAAACCTTTTATACATGAATGCCTTGTAGAAGAAGTTTTTCATGAGAACTTTGTCCGGGGCAGTTGGGACATACTGAGCAAAAACGCATTATCTCATCTATATTTGAAAAGTTATAATTTATGAACATAATGTAGATATTAAATTTATTGTGGATTTGAATGGTGGAGCTAAGGGGGCTCGAACCCCTGACCTCCTGACTGCCAGTCAGGCGCTCTCCCAACTGAGCTATAGCCCCAATTATTTTTAATTTCAGCTAGAATTATAAACTACTTTAATTTATATGTCAAGCAGTTCTAGTTCCACTTTTTCTGCGTCTCGCCACAATCTTTCAAGATCATAGTAATCTCTAGTATCTTCTCGGAATACATGTACGACTATCACTCCGTAATCTAACAAAATCCATCTCGCATCTGAGTAGCCTTCCATATGATGAAGCTTTACTCCGATTTCGTTCATCTTATTTTCTATTTCATCTGCCAGTGCTTTTACTTGTATTGATGAAGTGCCACTTGCTATAATAAAATAATCGGCAATAGTAGTAACTTTATATACCCCTAGTAAGACTATATCTTTTGCTTTTTTGTTGTCAAGAATTTTCACCATAATTTCAGCAATTTTTTTTGAATCTTCCAATATATGCTACCTCCTAATGTTTATAAGATACCCTTAATTGCTATATAAATATTCTCCAGAAACATAAAATTTCCTTTTTTTAATTTAATTAATCAAAAAAAATAATCCTTAAAACAGCCATATAAATAGCATAAACAATTAGAAAAAATCCGCCCTGCCACCTTTCAATTTTGGAATCGAGTAAGCCTGACAATACTAAAATTAACATTGTAAATAGTGCATAAGGCATATCGAAAATCCTGACATGAGGTGCTACATTTAATGGATTTATAACGGCGGAGACACCAATAACAAATAGCATATCTAATGTATTGGCACCAATAATATTACCTATTGATAATCCATGATATCCTTTTATAGAGGCTGTTAGAGAAGTAATCAATTCAGGTAGTGAAGTTCCGAAAGCAATTGCTGTTAAACTAATAACCCTTTCAGGGATCCCTAGAAACTGGGCTAATAAAATCCCATTGTTTACTACCAGCTGGGCACCATATAGAATTGCGGCAGCTGTTATAAGAAATTTTATAATGTGTATTATTAAATTTCCATTTGGCTCTTTTATATAAGTTGGCTCTTTTTTTGAATGTGATTCCATATAATTAAGAATTATATATATTGGGAGTAATCCTAAAAGAACAATACCCTCTTTGTGATCTATGGTATTATCTTTCAATAGTATAAAAACAAGCACGCCCGAACCGAGCATAATAAGACCCTTACTAAGGAAAACTTTTTTATCAATATGGTACGGTTTTATAAGAATGCATATTCCCAATATTAGACCAATGTTGCATATAACAGAACCTACAGGGTTTCCAATAGCCATTCCCGAATAACCCTGCATAGATGCAACTGAAGAAACAACTAATTCAGGAAGTGTTGTGGCAAAGCTTACAAATGTTGCTCCCA
>DUOC01000080.1 GCA_012839065.1 Thermoanaerobacterales bacterium
AGAGGTCCATGACGCAATAGAAAAAGAAATAACAAGGCAAAAAAATACGATTGAACTTATTGCTTCTGAAAATTTTGTCAGCAGGGCAATCATGGAAGCGATGGGTTCTCCTTTAACAAATAAATACGCTGAGGGTTATCCTGGCAGGAGATACTATGGAGGGTGTGAATATGTAGATATAGTTGAAAATCTTGCTATTGAAAGGGCAAAAAAGATCTTTAATGCAGACCATGCAAATGTACAGCCCCATTCAGGTGCACAAGCAAATACTGCTGTATATTTTGCTGCACTTAATATAGGCGATACTGTAATGGGCATGAACCTTTCCCACGGCGGACACCTTACACATGGAAGTCCGGTTAATATATCGGGCAAGTATTTTAACTTTGTGCCCTATGGGGTAAATAAGGAGACACAATTAATTGATTATGATAATGTAATGGAGCTAGCACAAAAATATAAACCCAAGATGATAATAGCTGGTGCAAGTGCGTACCCCAGAATAATTGATTTCAAGCGGTTTAAAGAGATAGCCGACTCAATCGGGGCTTATTTAATGGTAGACATGGCACATATTGCGGGATTGGTAGCAGCAGGGCTCCACCCGAATCCGGCAATTTATGCCGATTTTACTACATCAACTACACATAAGACGTTTAGAGGACCCAGGGGAGGGTTAATACTCTGTAAAAAAGAATATGCACGCAGCATAGATAAAGCAATATTCCCCGGGACTCAAGGAGGACCTCTGATGCATATAATAGCTGCAAAAGCCGTATGCTTTGAAGAAGCAATGATGCCTGAATTCTATAACTATCAGGAACAGGTAGTATCAAATGCAAAATCCTTAGCAGAAAGCCTGAAACAAAAAGGTTTCAACCTTATATCCGGGGGTACAGATAACCATCTAATATTAATTGACTTAAGGAACAAAGGGCTGACAGGGAAGGAAGCAGAAACTGTTCTTGACGAGGTTGGTATAACGGTTAATAAAAACACTATACCTTATGATCCCGAAACACCATTAGTTACAAGTGGTATAAGAGTCGGAACTCCAGCAGTTACTTCCAGAGGTATGAAGGAACAGGAAATGGAAGAAATAGCTGAACTTATAAATGAAACCCTTGAAAAACGAGAAAACAAAATTGTATTAGAAGGTATTAAGAAAAAAGTTAAGGTACTATGTGAGAAATTTCCTCTTTATGAACAAGTATAAAAAACAATGACTTGGAGTGAGTAATTTGGATAATGTATTTGTTTTTGACCATCCCCTAATCCAGCATAAGCTATCAATAATTAGGGATGAGAATACAGGAGCAAAGGAGTTTAGAGAACTGGTAGAAGAGGTTGCTATGCTTATGGCGTATGAGGTTACAAGGAATCTACCCCTTGAGGAAGTTGAGATTAAGACACCTATCTGCACAACCAGATCTAAGATGATTTCAGGGAAAAAGCTTGGGATTATTCCTATACTAAGGGCAGGATTAGGGATGGTTGACGGGATGTTAAAACTTATCCCGGCTGCAAAAGTAGGTCATATTGGTCTTTATAGAGATCCAGTTACACTTGAACCGGTAGAATACTATTGTAAGCTTCCACCTGATGTAAGTGAAAGGGAAATAATTTTACTTGATCCTATGCTTGCAACAGGAGGTTCGGCAAGTGCAGCTGTTCATTTTTTGAAAGAAAAAGGTGCTGTTAGTATTAAACTCATGTGTCTCATAGCGGCTCCCGAAGGGATTAAGGCACTTCATGATAAGTACCCCGATGTAGAGGTATATACCGGTGCAATAGATCAGTGTTTGAACGAACATGCTTATATTGTTCCAGGTCTAGGAGACGCAGGTGACAGACTTTTTGGTACCAAATAAAGCAGATTATCGAGGGGGTATTAATTAAAATGAGGCCAACATGGGATGAATATTTTTTAGAGATAGCACGTCTAACATCAAAACGTTCAACATGTATAAGGAGACAAGTAGGAGCTGTTTTAGTTAAAGACAATAGGATTGTGACAACTGGATATAATGGGGCACCGGCAGGTCTGAAGCATTGTGAAGAAGTAGGATGTATCAGGGGGAAAGGGAACATCCCCTCCGGAGAAAGGCATGAGTTATGTAGAGGTACCCATGCCGAACAGAATGCAATCATTCAAGCTGCAGTGATGGGTGTAAGTATTAAGGACACAACATTATACTGTACTACTCAACCCTGCAGCTTGTGTGCTAAAATGCTAATAAATGCGGGTGTAAG
>DUOC01000081.1 GCA_012839065.1 Thermoanaerobacterales bacterium
AGCAAGTAAGTTCAGAATGGAGCGGTTTAAGAGCAGTAGCAATGAGGCTTCTACAGGAAGAATCAGAGCTACAGGAAATCGTAAGACTTGTAGGTATAGATGCACTCTCAATAGCAGATAGAATGATACTTGAAACTACTAAGTCTATAAGGGAAGACTATCTGCACCAAAACGCTTTCCATGATGTTGACACATACGCATCACTGGATAAGCAGTACAGAATGTTAAAGCTTATTCTAACCTTCCATACTGAAGCTATGAAAGCAATAGAAGCAGGTGCAGAATTTAGGAAAATTATAGATCTGCCTGTAAGGGAACAAATAGCTAGGGCTAAATATATCCCTGAAGAACAGATAGATGAAATTTCCACAATCGAAAAAGTTATAAAAGAACAGCTTGAAGCTCTAGTTGCGGAAGGGGGGACCATAAGTGCTTAAGGAATATATGACCGTAAGAGAAGTCGCCGGCCCTCTATTAATGGTTGAAGAGGTTGAAGGCGTAAGATACGACGAACTTGTAGAAATTGAACTTACTGCTACTGGCGAAACTAGGCGTGGTAAAGTTCTTGAAGTAGATGGCGATAAGGCTCTTGTTCAGCTTTTCGAAGGATCAACAGGTATTAACATTAGAGAAGCCAAAGTAAGGTTTATGGGTAAAAGTTTGGAATTACCTGTATCCGAAGATATTTTGGGCAGAGTATTTGACGGTTTTGGCAGTCCAAGAGATGGCGGACCGAGGATAATACCTGAGGCTACTCTGGATATAAATGGTTCACCGATCAACCCTACAGCAAGAGACTACCCATCAGAGTTTATTCAAACAGGTATATCTGCTATTGATGGTTTGAACACGCTTGTACGTGGACAAAAGCTGCCTATATTTTCAGGATCAGGTCTTCCTCACTCACAGCTGGCGGCTCAGATTGCTCGCCAAGCAAAGGTAATTGGCGGTGAAGAGAGCAGATTTGCTATAGTATTTGCAGCTATAGGCATAACCTATGAAGAAGCTGATTTCTTCATAACTGACTTTACAAGAACTGGTGCTATTGACCGTACAGTTCTGTTTTTAAACCTAGCTGACGACCCGGCTATTGAACGTATTGCTACACCTCGTATGGCACTGACTGCAGCTGAATATTTAGCATATGAAAAAGATATGCACGTACTTGTAATTCTGACTGATTTAACAAACTATTGCGAAGCACTAAGGGAAATTTCGGCTGCCCGTAAAGAGGTACCAGGGAGGCGCGGATATCCGGGCTACATGTATACAGACCTTGCTACTATATATGAAAGGGCAGGGAGGATAAGGGGCAGGAAAGGTTCCATTACCCAAATACCTATTCTTACTATGCCTGAAGACGATAAAACTCATCCAATTCCGGACCTTACCGGTTATATAACAGAAGGACAAATTATACTTTCAAGAGACCTTTATCGGAAGGGAATCAACCCTCCAATAGATGTTCTTCCTTCATTATCACGTTTAAAAGATAAAGGTATTGGTGAAGGGAAGACAAGAGAAGACCATGCAGATACTATGAACCAGCTTTATGCAGCATATGCACGTGGTAAAGAAGCTAAAGAGTTAGCAGCAGTATTAGGTGATGCAGCACTGAGCGATGTGGATAGATTGTTTGCTAAATTTGCCGATGAATTTGAAAAAAGATATGTAGCTCAAGGAGAATATGAAAACAGGAGCATTGATGAAACCTTGTCAATCGGGTGGGAACTATTAACAATTCTGCCTAAAGCAGAGCTTAAGAGAATTGATGACGAATATCTTGAAAAATACCTGCCCGAAAAAGGGGATGAATAGACCGTGGAAATTAGAGTAAGCCCCACCCGTATGGAGTTAACCAAGCTAAAAAAACGTGTGGCTATAGCGACAAGAGGTCATAAACTCTTGAAAGACAAACAAGACGAGCTTATTAAAAAGTTTGTAGATCTGGTAAGAAGAAACAAAGAATTGCGTGAACAAGTGGAAAAAGAATTGACTTCAGCACTTCAAGATTTTGTCATGGCTAGGGCATTAATGCCTGAAGAAATATTAGAGGAAAGCTTAATGTATCCTATAGCCAGTGTTGATCTGGAAGTTGGACGTAAAAACATAATGAGTGTTATTGTACCAACAATAGAAAGCAACGACCAGACAGAAGGAGATAAAAACATCTATTCTTACGGATTTGCAAACACATCAGGACAGCTGGATGACGCTATAACAACGCTTTCAGGAGTACTCTCTAAGATGTTGGAACTTTCGGAAGTGGAAAAGACATGTCAACTTATGGCTGTCGAAATAGAAAAAACTCGCCGAAGAGTTAACGCACTTGAGCATATAATGATCCCGCAGATGACAGAAGCAATTAAATATATAACAATGAAACTGGAAGAAAACGAAAGAAGTAATATAACCCGTTTGATGAAGATCAAGGATATGGTTATGGTCGAAGGTAGAGTATAATAAAATAACAGAAGAATAATATGACCTAAGACTGATCAGATACCCATTGGGCAATCTGTAAGCTAAATTTGGCATTAAGAAACGAGCTATTAGCATAAGCTAACAAGCTCGTTTCTTGCGTAATTGCCAATGGTTCCAAAATATTCATTTCTACATGTAGGAAGTAGTGTCTCGCTGTTCCATCTACATTTTTTTGTTTTTTTGTGGCTGCACAAACCAGTATTAGGTAAATTTTTATGTGAATATTTAAAAATTATAGAAAGATAATAAAAAAGAAAGGTATAAATTTAGCTGGTCATGGCAATAATCCTAAATAGAAAGAAAAATTTACCATTTGGGAGGTTTTTGTGCCATGATTAGAG
>DUOC01000211.1 GCA_012839065.1 Thermoanaerobacterales bacterium
CCTCCTTGTACAATATAGTTAGTTTTCCGACGTACTGAAAAATCAACTTTAAGCTCTTTGACAACCACATAGGAATTCTGATACCTTTTGTCTAAATTATTCTCGTAGCGGCAGGGGGCTTCGACGTTCCTCCTTGGGAAGCATTTAGCTGTCCCGATAAAAAGAGTGTAGCCCCTCCCCTATGAGATGTTTCGAATGAGCACGTTGTGGATGCGGCTTGCTGCATGCCTCGAGTTACGAGCAAGGTTGAAACTCATAGGGAGTTGCGGGAAACCCTGCCCAAATTATAACGAAAGTAGGGATCAACATGTTTTATAGTGGTATTGATGTAGCTAAGTATCGTCATGAGGTTTGCGTTGTTGATGAAAGTGGTAATGTAGTCCTGCAGATGTTTATGAATAATACTAAAAAAGGTCTTGATAAATTACTCCAGAACTTAAATCGATTGGAAATTGAAGTAAGTAATGTTGAGTTTTGTTTGGAAGCTACCGGCCACTACTGGCTAAGTCTTTATTGCCACTTAACTGAATTAGGGTATAAAATCCATGTGATAAACCCTATCCAGTCTGATGCTTTTCGTAATTTCTATGTCCGTAAAACCAAAACGGACCGTAAGGATGCTCAACTTCTTGCAGATATTATTCGTTTTGGTCATGTTTCTGAAACTAAACTTGCTTCAGAAACTGTTCTTAAACTGCAGAGTCTTTCTCGGCTTCGTTTCGAGTTTGTTCGCCAGGTTGGCGGGCTGAAAAACAGGGTTTTAGGTATCCTTGACCGGATCTTTCCTGAATACCCGCAATGTTTTTCTAATGTGCTCGCCGCTTGGTTCACTTAATTTACTTCCTTGTTTATAAAAGTGTGGGGCACGAGGAGAAGCTCGAGTCAAGGCTTATGCGACAGTTGCTGTTCACTTTACGGGTTAAATACGCATCAGTGCACCATTAGGCTTTGATAGTTCTCCCTTCTTTATCCGATTCATTTTACAAAAATATTCAAAAAAGCGCTGTACATACTCTCGTTCCTGAGGTTTCTTTTTAAAGGAAATGATATCTCGCAAGATTTGAGCCATCCATATATTGTCAAAATAGCGATGTCGCCCTGAATTCCAGGTCATCTTGTGCGGACATCTTTTGTTAACATAGTAGTTCCAAAAAAGCATTTTCTCTGATTCCTGTTCTGAAAGGCGGAGTCTGTATTCCGAATGAGCGGGGATATATCCATCTACACAGTGCTTACCGCTAAAAGTTTCGTTCACCATGAATACGCCTAATATACGTCTATCTTGTTCTGCCTCATCAGAATCTCTTGCTGTTAAAAGGCAAGCACTATTTTGATTTATTCGGGCCAATCGTTTTGGCTGACCTTTTTTCTGACCGCTTTTTATTACACCAGTGAAAATATTCCACCTTGTAAAAATACTATTCTGTTCTTGTGCTTTACACCAAAAGACGGACTGTGAGCGGGGATGGATTTTTTGAGTTTTTCGTCTCTTCACAAGCCTTTCTCGTTCCGAGAGATGTTGCCGTTTTTCATTTTGCAAAGCTTTTAATTTTTTAAGCTTTAGCTTTTCTTCCTTGCGTTCCCTTTTTCTTTTTTGTAGCATTTTTCCGACCAGATTAGCCGCTCTTTGATCAGTAAATGTAAGGTATGTTTCAAATACATCAGGAAAAACAAATCTTTTATTCCCCGATGAAAAATCTATTTCAATGTACGAATCATCATATTTAACAACATTTCCTTTACCAAAAATCCTGTGCATTACTTGTTTGTTTACTAAATCCATTTACATATTCCCCCTCCATTCTACTTATGAAAACTCTTATGAAAACCTCTTATATATCTGCTTTGTTTGAACATCAAAGCAGTTGCAGATCCTTTACTTGCATCTGCCATTTTATTTGCTTATTCCTTTATTTTAGAAAAGATATAAAAAAACCGTTCTGTTCTATTCCTGCTAATTATTACATTGGAATTTGAACTACAGTTATAACTATTATAACACACCAATGAGAGAATAACTCAAATATTATATTGGCATCGCTATGTATTTTAGTATATAATATAGTTTTACTAATTATTATATATGAGTAAGGGCATCCACCAAACACGAACTCCCGGCTCCTTTAAAGAGCAAATTACTCGCAAGGTTTACCAGAAGTAAAAAGAAGCCCTTTTTATTTCAATTAAAACTAGGATTCCGTTATTATCAATAACAGTTGAATCGTTTCGGCCGTATTTTTCATTTCTAACCTGTTGTCATCAATTGGGACACCTCCTAAACCTAGCCCTGGTATACATCTCACAATAAGATTGTACTACCCGGTCCCCTATTTAGGAGGTGCATAACGTCCTCACAAACTTTTCAAATAGAGTCCAAATAAATTCAACTCGTAGCTGCCTTTTATTTAACTTCTCTGGACCCTAAACGCTTGGATTAGAAACCCTCCGGCAAGAAGAGCAACCCCGATAAGGTCAGTAAATCCACCTGGGTCCAGCATTAACAACCCGCCGGCCAGTAGGATCAACCGTTCGGGCCAGCTTAAATCTGTCAACAGATACCCCTCCGCCGCCGCCCCAATGCCAATCATGCCAATTATGGCCGTACCCATTACCCTAATCAGCAACGGCAAAGTGACATCCATCATTAGCAGCACTGGCGATGTTACAAACATATAAGGTACTAAAAAGGCAGCAATAGCCAACTTAGAAGCATTGAAGGCCGTTCTCATGGGGTCCCCTTTGGCAATCCCAGACCCAGCATAGGCAGCCAGCGCCACCGGCGGAGTAACATCAGCGATAATACCGAAGTAAAAAACAAACAAGTGGGCAGCCATGACGGGCACACCCAGTTGAAGTAAAGCCGGGGCCGCAATGGTAGAGGTAATAACGTAGTTAGCCGTGGTTGGCACGCCCATGCCCAAGATAAGAGAGGTGATCATTGTAAAGAACAAGGTGGGAAGCAATTTTCCACCCGCCAGATCTACCAAAGCCGAAGCCATCTTTAGACCTAGGCCCGTCTTAGTAACTACACCAATGATAATGCCGGCCGTTGCACAAGCGATTATCACACTGAGGGCCCCTCGAGCACCCTGTTCTAACCCGTCTATAATATCTACCAGCCCTATCCGTGTGGATCGGCGTAACATACAAGCCACAATGGACAGTAAAATAGCCCAAATAGCCGCTCTCATAGGTGTACGCCCAGTAACTAACAGGTACACAATAGCTGCCAGTGGTAGCATAAGGTGCCCTTTCTCTAATATCAACGGGCCCACCTTGGGCAGTTGATCGCGAGGTATTCCTTTTAGCCCCAAACGCTTGGCTTCCAGGTGCACCACGGACCAAATACCTATATAGTATAAAATAGCCGGAATCACCGCGGCTTTTACCACCTGGATATAAGGTATGCCGGTAAATTCTGCCATCAAGAAAGCGGCAGCTCCCATAATTGGCGGCATCAGTTGACCCCCGGTAGAAGCTGCGGCCTCTACCGCTCCGGCAAATTCGGGTTTATAACCTAGGTTTTTCATCATGGGAATCGTAAAGCTTCCGGTACCCACTACATTGGCTACCGAACTGCCAGATACAGTGCCCATAAGCGCACTGGATAGCACAGCTACCTTAGCTGGTCCGCCGCTAGCCCAACCAGCCAAAGCGTTGGACAAATCGATAAAGAGCTTTCCCATTCCAGTTTTTTCGAGAAAAGCTACAAACAAGATAAAAAGGAAGATAAATGTTGAGGACACCCCTAGAGGAATGCCGGCAATCCCTTCCGTAGTATAGTACAGGTGGTACACCAACTGCCGTAACCCTACACCCTTATGGGCTAAAATTCTGAGTGAACCTGGTAGCCAGGTTAAATAGGGCCCGGCGAATGCGTAGGCAATAAAAGCGCAGGCTACGACTACAATGGGCCACCCCACCACGCGCCGCGCTGCTTCTAGCACAAATAATATTCCGATAGCACCTACGATTAGATCCGTTCGGGTAACGATCCCAGCTCTTAGCACCAACTCCTGGTAATTCACCACAATATACAGCGGAACGCACCCCGCTGCTATAGCTAGCACCGCATCCAGCAGATGCAGCTTGGTTCGTGACCAACTGCTCCGGCTGGGATAAAGGAGGAATACTAAAACCATGCCAAAAGATAAGTGAATAGCACGCTGAATCTGAGCATCCAGTACGCCAAAAATAGCAGTATAAAGTTGAAACAATGAGAAACAGATGGCAATAGCCGAAATTATCCGACCGGCGGACCCCGTCAGACGACGATAATCCGATTCCCTGTCGTATTTGGCCAAAAACTCATCCACATCAATTGTTTCTTCTGGGTGAATCTTCGATGTATCCGCCAAGTTATCATTCCCCCTTACTCAATTTGTAGCTGAGAAGCTGTAGTAGCGACAGATTTTTGGCTTTAAGTTTTATCATCGCCCCAGGAGCGAATGAATCATCAAATCTATAAGTCCGACCCCGCACTACCAACGCTTGTTCAGCCACAGGCACCGTTCGAAGAACCAAATGAGGAAAATGCCGATTCAGCCCGGTCAAATGAAATTGCCCTTCTTTGTTCACCAGCTGTCCCTCGCCTACGATAAAGGGCAAACCCACCCCCAAAGATTCGTACCGCGTGGCCACTAAAACTAGATCGCCGTTTTCCCCAACGATAAAATCTTCCCAGCAAAGCGTCTTCTCAACTGAATGCCGATATTTTATGCTAAAACGCCGCTCCGACCCCAGAAAGGGCAGCCAAACCAACTGTCCATGGGCGTCTTCCACGGCGAGATAAGGTAGAGGGAAATATAATATCCCTGCTACTAATATCAGCGCCAACAGCAATATCGCATACTTTTTGCTCATATGCAGCTGGGCACTGGACGAACCAGTGCCCAGTCACCTCCAACCTTATTGTCCCGATTAACAGCTAGAACAGCTGTGTACCGGCTTCGCTTCTTACTGGATTCCTTCTTCTTCGAAGTACTTAGCTGCACCTGGATGTAGCTCTATGGGCATACCATCTAGTGCCCCTTCTTTGGTGATCATTTTGCCCACAGGATGAGCCACCACTAACCGATCTATATTGTCGTAAATAGCCTTAGTGATGTTGTAAGCCAAATCTTCGTCCATGTCCTCTGTAACCACTAACATAGCCATTACAGCCACCGTGTTCACGTCGTCTTCTTGCTTAGTATAGGTTCCAGCCGGAATTACCACTTTGCTATAGAACGGGTAATCCTCAATTAGTTGATCGGCAATCCCTTCTTCAACCTCTAGCAATACCACTTCGTGTTGGGCAGCG
>DUOC01000082.1 GCA_012839065.1 Thermoanaerobacterales bacterium
ATTTTTTTAATGCATAAATATACATTTTCTAAAATTTCACGATCAGGATAAATTCTTCTAAATATAGATTGATTGGCAATAAAATCCTTTTTCCCAAATATTATGTGTAGATTTGTAATATTTAATCTAAAGATATATTCTTTAAATGTTCTAATGTCAAAAAACATATCATAGAATACTACATCATCAAATTGTTTTTCTAAAACAAGTTCATCAAATACAGGAGCCATAAATATAATAGATGGTGCTTCAATGCAATAGCCGTCCCCGTATATATATGTACCTACATTGCTTAAGCTTTCATTTCCAATTTCGTTAATTAAATGCCATCCATGTAAAGGGTTATTAACTATAATTAGAACACGGTCAGATTTTTTTAATACAGCCCTTACATATTTAAATTTATCAGATATATTTCTTCTGTCAATAATTTCACCCTGAAAAACTTTTGATGATGTATAAAATTTGTTTCCAAAAGTATTAACATTGACCGAACCTGTACATTTATATTTACACATTATAGTATTTAAGCTATTAGATAGCTTTTTAAATGGGAACTTTATATCTTTTATAAAGAGATCAATATAGGTGTTACCATTCCACTCATTTGTATCTATTGAATATGCTATATTAACTCTTTCTTTTTCTTTAATAATATCTTTATAATGATAAAAATTGAAACCTATTGCAGGAAAAAGCTTATTATTATATTCAAGTGTTAATTTTATATGTTCCTTTGATTTGCCAACCCATTGATAATTATCAATTTTCAAATGATTGCTTACGAATACAGGAGTAGGATTACCTACACCATAAGGTTTCATTTTATCAAGATTTTCTATAAGTTCAAGGGATATGTCTTCTGGATTGATGTTTGTATCAATTCTTATACTTGGTTGAAGTTCTTCTGCTGATAATCTTTTATCGGCAATTCTGTTTAATGCAATTCTAAAGTCCTGAATTTTATCACGATTAATTGTTAATCCCATCGCTTGCTCATGTCCACCATATTTTACTAAATACTCTTCACATTCTTTAACTGCTTGAAAAAGATCAAATGAAGGAATGCTCCTGCCGGAACCTTTACATACATTTTCTTCTATTGATATCAAAATGCTAGGTCTTGAATATTCTTCTGTAATTTTTGATGCTACTATCCCAATAACTCCGGGATGCCAATTTTCAGAAGCTAATATTATTACTTTCTCTTTAGAAAGGTCTATATTTTTGCTGATAATTTCTCTCGACTGTTCAAGTATTGCGAGCTCAATTGTCTGCCTCTCTTTATTTAGCTTATCCAAACAGATTGCTAACTCTTGGGCCTTTTCATTGCTGGAACATGTTAATAATTCAACTCCAAGATCAGGGTTTCCAACTCTACCGGTAGCGTTAATCCTTGGAGCTAACATAAAACTAATATTCCCTACATTTATATCGCTATTTGATAGATCACAAACCTCTTTCAAAGCAATAATACCCGGATTTTTTGTTTTATTTAATAATTGCAAACCATGTGTTACCAAGATTCTGTTCTCACCTGTTAGTGGAACTATATCTGCTATTGTGCCTATTGTAACTAAATCTAGAAAACTAAACAAGTTGTTATTTGATTTTTTATTATAAACTATTCCACAGCAAAGTTTAAAAGCAACCCCTACGCCAGCCAGTTCTTTATATGGGTATAGACAATTTTTCTGTTTTGGATTCAAAATTCCATAAGCTTCGGGTGTTATTTCATGGGGTTCGTGGTGATCTGTTATTATAATATCAATACCTAGTGTTTTAGCATAATCAATTTCTTCAAAGGAGCTAATCCCGCAATCTACAGTTATAATAAGAGATACGCCTTCTGCGTGCGCATAATTAATTCCTTTTTTATTAAGTCCATATCCTTCTTCGATACGATTTGGCAGATAATATAATAAATCCTTTCCCCATAATTTAAAAACCTTAATAAGTAAAGCAGTTGCAGTAATCCCATCTACATCATAATCACCAAATATCATTATCTTCTCTTTATCTTTAAGTGCCTTATTAATACGGTCAACTGCCTTATCCATATCTTTCATCAAAAAGGGGTCATGTAAATAATCAAGTTTTGGATTCAAAAAAATCTTTGCCTCCTCTACAGACTTTATACCCCTGTCGATTAATAATCTGATTAATATTCTTGGCAGACCTAATTCATTATATAGCAAAGTCTCTAACTCACAGTTTTTTTGATAATCTTTAAATTTCCATTTATAAATTTTCTCTATCACTTTTTTATTTAACCCCCAATTATTTCATCATGTTTATAAAATTTATATTAATAATCTATTAATCTATTTTAGCATCTCCTTCTATGAATTTAGATTTATACATTTCAATTTCATTTACCATTTTTTCTTTTTCTTCTTCATATATGTTTATTTGATTTTCTAAGTCTACAATCTGCTTTTCAAGTTTCTTGATCTTTTTTTCTGTTTCCCATTGCTTAAGCTTCAATTTAAATTGTCTAATTAAGCCTAATATTGTAACTGTTATTGCTCCGAATGCTGCAGAACCCAAAATAATAATAGCTTGAGAAACATCATAACTGCCCCAAGGGAATTTTACAGTAACAACATCGTAGTTTGAAACAGCAAATAAACCTACCAATAAGGCAAAAATCAATCCAAAAACCAACGTATATTGCATTTTTATTTTCACTCCCTATAGTATATTTATGAAGCTGTTGTATGAAATTCTATACTAATAATCAAATTCCTGCAAAAAAAAGAAGGCTCCTTATCGAGCCTTTCTTTCTTTATTGGCTATATATATCAGTAAGTCAGTCTTTAGTTCATCAACTATATACAGGTTTCCTTGCCCTTCTTTTGCAATTTTTTCTAGATATTTCTTATTTGGTTGAAGACCAATACAACTAAAGCAAATATCTTTCTTAGGTATTTCGCTCGCTGCTTTAATAGCATCCATTACCGGATCTGAAGACCAAACAGACACTGTTGGAATACCGTCAGTTATTAACATCATTAAGGTTTCCTTTTTTTTCTTTTTTTTAATATATTCCAAACTTTTTTCTATGGCTAATGCTAATGGGGTTAGACCTTTGGAATCTATTTTTGATAAGTTTTTTTGGATCATATTAAAATTCCTGGTAAAGGGAACAATTACTTCTACATCGTTTTCTTGAAAAACTATTACACTTACTCTATCACGAGTACTGTTCACTAAATATTCAGCTAGAAATTTAGCACTTTTTATTCTGTCCCCAGTCATACTGGCACTTGTATCTATAAGAAGGCATATATCTAAAGGTTTATCTAAATATGGATTTTTTTCATATATATCCTCTCTTTTTAAATAAAAATCCGCATTTTCTCTTCTAGATCTCTTTATAGAAGTAATAATTGTTTCAGGGATCGCAATTTCTTTTATCCATTCATTCTTTTGTGACATATAAACAGATGTATTCCTTGACTTTCCTTGATTTGAAAATGTTTTTTTTGAATATTTTGTGTTGATATATATTGATGGTTTAAATGGCAGTTTCTTCATTATTTTATTTAGATTAGATTGTATTTCTTTTGCATGCCACTTTAAATAATCTCTTAACTCCTTCCCTTCTTGGGTTAATTCTATCTTGTTAAGTTTTTTTTCTATAATTTTCTTCTGCATAAGAATATCTAATATATCTTTATAGTTTCCATATTTCCTATACATTTCTGAGCATGATTTTAAGTCTCCCTTAGAAATATATAATTTATCCAATATATCTAATGTATCTTGCAGTGTGCCAATTTCTTTTGATATTTCTAATGCCAATTCTTTTTTTTCATATTCTCTGGTTTCACTTCCATATTTCGGGCTTTCATTTTTTAACATTGAGTCAAAATCCGTAGTATAAGGAGACAAATCAGCCTTATTGCTACTTTTACCAAGTATATGCTTTATCCTTTCAATTTTTCTGATCTCTTTACCTTGCCTCATAATCTCATTTTCAACTGCTTCTATTAAAATCAACAATAAAAATAAATTGTCTTCCTCGTATTTTAAAGTTATATGCACATGATTTAGATGTGCCTTTTTAATCGAACTTTTGTTGCCGTATTTTAAAGAGCCTGTCAGTCTTCCACCACCTGATCCTGTTTGTATATCAATATAATCTAAATAGTTACACTTTGCAGGATCTAAATATTTAGGTAAGACCTCTTGGAGTATCGAAGCCAACGCCACATGATCTAACACACCAACTTCATGAAATATATCCATATGAATAACTTCTCCAGCATGTTCTCTATGATAAAATGTCTCCCCGGCATCTGATTTTGTTAATATCTTTATTTCTTCCGGCATTCTATTATCAATATAATGTACATTTCTACTTACAACTGTTGTCTCGCCAATTCGCACAGCCCTATTCCTGGATAAATTATCCATAATCTTATTGTTGATAATTTCTTCCTGATTTAATGTCGCTATTTGATTCATATAACTCCTCCTCAGTTTTAACTAAATCCTTAATTCCTAAATCTTTAATCGGAATAGCTTTTATTCCTGAAGATTTTATTTCTATCTTGTCTGGATCAGCTATCATGTTTTGTTCGGCTGTTTGCTTACTTGAATAATTGTTTTTTAATCTTTTTCTTAACGTATCTAAAATTTTTTGATATAAAGGTATCTTTTTCATTTGATTATCTCTATTTAGGATATCTTTATTAAAAGAAATTTTCGGTATGTTGATATCCTTGATCATATTTTCGTCTGCCATAATGCTGGGTTGTTCTGTTGATGTTTCCACCATATAATTTTCAAGATATTTCATTATTTTTGTCAATGTGGATATGTCTGTTCTATGACCTAGAGCTAAAGGAGTTGAAAAATACAGATCTTCAACTGTCACCAATTTCCTTTTGTTTAGTGCCGAATGTAAGCTTGCACTGGTTAATAATGATTCTATACCCCGTATACTTTCGATATCATAATCAATATAAATTGTAGCTAAAATTGTTAATATATCATTTGTAATTATTACTTCCTCATATATTTTATCAAGAGTACAAAGCTCTTCTTCATCATATGGTTTTAAATTAATAATATTTTCTTTTTTTCCATTATAATTATTTATCTTAACTGATAATATATCTTTGACTATTTGAATTTCCCTGGGTCTTTCTACATCTACTGCCAAATCAAAACGATCTGATAGTTGTTTCCTTATATCTTCTAACGCTCCAGGTTCTTCATCCGGATTTGAAGCCGCCCACACACATATATTTAAAGGTATTTCAACAATTTTCAATCCTGTTTCTTCAATCTGTATTCGCCCTGGTTTAGTACCCATTACATCTAGCAAAACATCAACCAATTCTGGAGAAGTATCTGCTAGTCGGTTAATCTCATCTATAAAAATTATTCCCCTGTTAGCCCGTGGCAAACTGCCTGGTAGTAGGCCTGCAACCGGATTGTCTTTATTTGATATTTTTTCTAAATCTATACTTCCAACAACTGTACCTATCTTAGCAGAATGGGAAATTTCTAAAAAAGGCATTTTAATATACTCTATACCTATTTTATCGATTTCGTCTGGCGATAAATCTATGTGATCAGGGCATAAAGGATATCTAGGATGACAATTATATTGACAGCCCTTAACCCTTATTATTTGAGGTAGGAAATTTCTCATGGATCTTATTATAGTTGTTTTACCTGTTCCTCTCAGCCCCTGTACATGGATGTGCATAGGATTGTCATTCCGAATTGATAAGATTGACATTTTTAACGTTTTTAATAAAGCGTCATTCCCTTTGTGGCATATTAGCTTATTATTCATAGCATCACTCCTTATAATATCCTCCCGTTTAGTTTTCCCGAAATTAATATTTGTTATAAAATAAAAAAAGACTCGCATAAAGCGAATCTTAAAAGTTATTATTTATCTTCTTTGTCTTGTTTTTCACGAATCATTTTCTTTAATTCCTCTACTTCCTGTCGTAGGGCTTCTAGTTCTGATTTTTCAACTATATCCATACTATCTAAAATATTTTTTATTTCTTGCTGTGTCCTATCCTTTAGTTTGTTGCTTTGTTCTGCAGCTTTTTCAATAAGGCTGTTTATTAATTCATTACCTTCTTCTTTAGTAATTTCTCCTTTTTTTATCAGTTCTTTAATTATTTCTTCTGCTTTCTCTTTGGTTATAAAGAAAGCGCCAAGACCTGTTAATAGCAGTTCTTTTAACATGATTATACCTCCTTCAATATCATTTTTAATGATATTAATAAAAGTAAATTAGACACCGTGTTCAGTTTTTTTCCAAGTATACCAAAGTGGGCTTGCTATAAATATAGAAGAATAAGTTCCTGCAATAATTCCAATTATTAATGCTAAAGTAAAATCTTTTATAGTTTCTCCACCAAAAAAATATAACATAATAATAGCGAGTAAAGTTGTCAAAGAAGTGTTTATGGAGCGTGTAAGTGTTTGCTTCAAACTTATATTTATTATTTTATCAAGTGTTTCTTTGTGTAATAATCTTATATTTTCCCTGATTCTATCATAAATTACTATTGTATCATTAATAGAATATCCTAAAATTGTTAATATAGCTGCAATAAAAGGGGCATTTATGGGTATTTTAAATAAAGCAAAAAAACCTAACACAATAAGGGCGTCATGTAGAACTGCCAAAATTGCAGTTATTGCAAACTTAAACTCAAATCTCAAGGTTATATATATAATCATACCCAAAGATGCTATTATTGTAGCCAATAAAGCCTTCTCCTTTAATTCTTGCCCTACAATTGGGTCTACTTCCTCCATCCTGATGGTTTCTATATCAGGCCAAACAGTTTGAAAGGATGTTAAAATTTTATTTTTTTCGGATTGAGATAACATACGCACCCTGATTATAACTTCTTCCTTATTATCTCCAGCTTTTTTAATTTCGTTATCTTTTAAATCCAATTCTTCTAATACGTTGCGAACTTGTGAAATGTCAAATTCCTGTCCAATATTATAATGTAATAATGTGCCTCCCCTAAAATCAATTCCCATGTTCATACCGGTAAATAAAATCGCAATAATACCTATAACAATAACAGTCCCCGATAAAACAAACCATAATTTCCTCTTACCAATAAAATCCATAATGCAATTCCCCCTTTTTTATGCTCCATATAATTTAATGTTCTTTGCTATATTTGAACCTACTAATAATCTCAACATATATCTAGTTAAAACTATTGAAGTAAACATGCTCACTATTATGCCTATACTTAATGTAACTGCAAACCCTCGAATAGCACCGGTTCCTAAATAAAATAGAACTACTGCAGCTATAAGTGTAGTTATATTTGCATCTAATATTGCATTAAAAGCATGTGCAAAACCAGAATCAATTGAAGCTTTTAATGTTTTACCATTTTTAAGCTCTTCCTTGATCCTTTCAAAAGTTATAACGTTCGCATCAACTGCCATACCCACTGAAAGTATAAGTCCTCCTAAACCCGGTAAGGTAAGAGTTACACCAATTCCTGCAAAGGCCACCATAACTAAAATCAGATATAACAAAAGTGAAAAATCAGCTATTATGCCTGGAAGTCTGTAATAAACAATCATGAAAAGTAAAACAAGAATAATTCCAACCAATCCAGCCTTTAAACTTTTATCTAAAGATTCAGCTCCAAGACTTGGACCGATAGATCTTACTTCTTTAACATCTAGATCAACCGGCAGTGCACCCGCCCTAATCAGCATAGCTAATTCACCTGCTTTTTCGATGCTGGGTAATCCTTTGATAACAGCTTCTCCTGTTGTTATTACGTCATCAACTACTGGGGCGCTTATTAAACGTTCATCTAAATAGATTGCTATTTGCTGATTAAGAAATTTTTTAGTTGCTTCAGCAAATTTATCTTTACCCTCAGTATTTAATTTTAAGCTGACCATTGGCTCATTATTGGGACCAAAAACTGCTTTAGCATCTTTTATGTCATTCCCAGTTAGGACGATTTCATTATCCGGCCCTACAAATCTTAAAGAAGCTGTTTGTCCAATAATGCTCAATGCTTTTTCTGTATCATGTATTCCAGGCAGCTCAATTCTGATTCGCCTTTCACCTTGCCTTGTAATAATTCGTTCTGCTACCCCCAGCTCATCAACACGACCTCTGATAACCTCAATAGCACCAGTTATTTTCTCATTTGTAATTGGTTGATCGTCTTTTTCTGTTGCTTCTAATAAAACATAAATACCGCCCTGGAGATCTAATCCTAAATTGATGCTTTCTTTTACAGATTTAATCCTATAAACACCAACATTAAGACCATTTAAAGCTATATAACCTACTATAAAAATAAGAACAATAATAGCTAATAATTTTATAATATTTTTTACATTCATTTTTTTCCTCCTCACAGAAAATTTTTCAATCTCTGTTATAAGCTAATGAAATAACAATAACATAACGTTAATTATATCTTTAATATTCAATATTGTCAATTACTGTTAAATCCTGGTTGTGTTTATATAATATACAAATATGTTAATTATAAAAGTCTTTTAATGGTATTCCAAACTAATATAATTTATTATAGCATAAATAAACTCAATAATTAACAAATACCCAAGTTTTTAATATCTTGGGTAAAAAAATGGTACCCCGGCACTTGGGGCCTTACAGAACGAAAAAATGAGGTGAACGATGACCCAAACAGTGTCCATGGGTACCATTATTATTTTATTCTCCTTAATGTTGTTATATCCAAAAATGGAAAATTTATTCGCATCCTTTAATAATTATATACTTACTCCAATGATTCCCCCTATAGAACCTATAACAAAGCCTATTATTAATTTTATTAAGCTCTGACTGCTTAAAGCATAATTAGGAATTATAAACCGCCCTATTGCTAATAAAATCAAAATATATAATAGACCGACTATGCCGCCTTTTAGCCAACCTTTACTTTTTGTATTGCTTGATACATAAAACCCTGCAATTGCAATACTTATTATACTAACAATAGTTGTTACTATTGGTATGATTTTTTCTGAAAAATTTGTGAAATAAATTATACCACCTAATATAAAATAGCAAATTAGTGTTAATAAATATCCGAAAAATATTCCTTTAAAAATATATAAAATATCTGTGTATCTATTTGTATTATATTTTTTTACGATTTTCATTTTGATATCCCCCCCTTAAAGGAGTTTACTACTAATTTATTTATTATTACGTTAAATATGACAAAAAAAGCAGGATAAACCTACTTTTTTTATGCGTTTATATATTCTATTTTAAATTCGTTTTAATTTTTTATAACATTCCCTATAGCTGATTTAGTAACCTTTATTTTAACTTTATCTCCTACGTCAAGAGTTACTACATCTTCCTTTATATCAAGAATTTTCCCAAATATACCTCCTACTGTAACTATCTGATCTCCTTCACCTAAAGCGTTAAGCATTTCTTTCCTTTCTTTTTCTCGTTTTTGTTGAGGCCTAATCAATAAAAAATAGAATATTATAAACAAAAAGATTAAAGGTGCAAATTGCCTCAAAATTAAGTTCATATCCAATTATTATCCCTCCAGAAATAATTATTTTTATAAACATATTCCATATAGTTTATAAAATTCCTTTATTTTTTGTATTTTAAGTAGTATACCTTTGTAAAACATATTCACTAAATTCTTTTAACTTGTTTTCCTTAATAGATTTTTTGATTTTCTCCATAAGCTGTATAGTAAAATATAAATTATGGTAAGTTGCTAGTCTCATCCCTAATATCTCTTTAGCTTTAAACAAATGTCTTATATATGCTCTAGTATAATTTTGACATACATAACAATCACATTCAGGATCAAGTGGAAGAAAATCCTCACCATATTCGGCATTCCTTACTACTATTTTCCCATGGCTTGTAAAAACAGTTCCGTTTCTTGCAATCCTGGTTTGTAGTACACAATCAAACATATCTATACCCCTTAACACTCCTTCAACCAAACAGTCTGGTGAACCTACACCCATTAAATATCTTGGTTTTTCGCGCGGCATAATAGGAACTATATTTTCTAATATTTCATACATAACATCTTTGGGCTCACCTACACTTAAACCGCCAATTGCATAGCCCGGAAAATCCAAATTTAATATTTCTTCAGTGCTTTTTTTTCGTAAGTCATTAAAAGTACTGCCTTGTATTATTCCAAAAAGTAATTGTTTTTCTGGTCCTGTATGGGATTTCTTACATCTTGCTGCCCATTCAGTAGTTCTTCTGACAGCAGCTTTAGCTTCTTCATATTCACAAGGATAAGCAACACATTCATCTAGACACATCATAATATCTGACCCAAGTGAATTTTGAATTTTTATTACTTTTTCTGGAGTAAATTCATGTTTTGAACCGTCTAAATGAGATCTAAATATTATACCTTTGTCTGTAACTTCCCTTAAATTACTCAAGCTAAAAACTTGAAAACCCCCACTATCTGTCAAAATTGGTTTTTTCCAATTCATGAAATTATGCAACCCGCCAGCTTTTTCAATCAATTTATGACCTGGTCTGAGATATAGATGGTAAGTATTACTTAATATTATTTGAGCACCTATATCGTTTAATTCCTCCGGTGTCATTGTTTTTACTGTAGCTTGTGTCCCAACAGGCATAAAGACTGGCGTTTCTATTATACCATGCGGAGTCAAAAGTTCACCTATTCTAGCCCCAGTATCTGGGCATTCATATAAAATGCGAAAACTCAAATTGTAAACCCCCAAAACTATAATATTAACATTGCATCACCAAAGCTAAAAAATCTATACCTCTTTTTAATAGCTTCATCGTAAGCATCCATTATCAATTCTCTCCCTGCAAAAGCAGAAACAAGCATAAGGAGTGTTGATTTTGGTAAATGAAAATTAGTTATAAGACTATCTACTGCTTTGAATTTATAACCCGGTAAAATAAAAATATCTGTCCAACCTTTACAGGGTTGAATATATCCTTCAGCATTTGTAGCTGTTTCTATAGCCCTAACACTTGTAGTTCCTACTGCTACAACTTTATGCCCTCCACTTTTTGCATTATTAATTATTTTTGATGCTTGAGCTGAAATCTCAAAGTATTCTTCGTGCATTTTATGTTCGGTAATATCATCCGACTTAACAGGTCTAAACGTGCCTAATCCTACATGCAAAGTAATATATGCAATTTTAACTCCTTTTACACTTAATTTATCAAGTAAATCCTTAGTAAAATGAAGCCCTGCTGTAGGCGCTGCTGCAGAGCCTTCTACTCTGCTAAATACAGTCTGATATCTTTCTTTATCTTTAATTGTTTTTTTAATATAAGGTGGCAGAGGCATCTGTCCTACTTCATTTATTATTTCGTTAAATATTCCATTATATTCAAATTCTACAATTCTACCTCCAAAATCGGTAAAATCAACTACATTGGCAGATAGTTTGCCACCTGCAAAAATAAATTCGTCTCCTATTCTAGCTCGTTTCCCAGGCTTAACCAGGGTTTCCCATCTATCCTGTCCAAGGCACTTTAAAAGTACTAACTCTATTTTTCCGTTCGTATGTTTCCGTTTTCCTATTAAACGTGCAGGAATAACCCTTGTATCATTTAAAACCAGGCAATCACCATTATCTAAATAAGAATATATGTCTTTAAAAACCCTATGCTCAATCATCCCGGAACAACGTTTAATAATCATTAATCGGGATTCATCCCGTTTCTTAATCGGATCCTGTGCTATCAGTTCCTGAGGAAGATAATAGTCGAAATCCTTTAGCTCCATCCAAACCAAATCCTTATAATTTTTTATTTTCTAATGAAGAATAACACTAATGAAAGTATAATACTTATTAAAATACAAGTAACAAAAGGAAAATAGAATACAACATTACCTTTTTTTAAGTAAATATCACCGGGAAGCCTGCCAATGCCAAATCTTTCTCCAAAATAAAAAAGTGCTCCAATAATTATAAAAATTATACCAATTGTTATCAGAACTTTACCGAAAGGACTACTGTCAAACATAAATATTCGCCTCCTGATTCGCAGGGAGTAATTTTAGCAATCTATATACTATTATTTTCAATATTTTCTAATGATATTTTAATTTGTTTATCATTATTATTAACTTTACTCAATCCAAAATGATTATAAGCTAATTCTGTAGCCACTCTGCCCCTAGGCGTTCTATTTAGATACCCTAACTGCAACAAATATGGCTCATATACATCTTCAATTGTGACAACTTCTTCACTAATAGCAGCAGC
This sequence comes from Thermoanaerobacterales bacterium, assembly GCA_012839065.1. Taxonomy (GTDB): domain Bacteria; phylum Bacillota; class Thermosediminibacteria; order Koleobacterales; family Koleobacteraceae; genus DUOC01. The sequence goes on from DUOC01000082.1 coordinate 12,274, forward strand.
CATAGTATCAACCCCAACCGGTCCTCCGTCAAATTTTTCGATAATTGTAAGGAGTATCTTTCTGTCGATAAAATCAAGCCCTGTTGGATCAATTTCTAATAGATTAAGCCCTTCAATCGCTATTTCTCTATTAATTATACCATCCCCTTTTACCTCCGCAAAATCCCTGACTCTTTTAAGTAACCTATTAGCTACACGCGGAGTACCCCTAGACCTTTTTGCAATTTCATTCGCGCCTGAACTATCTATAGGTACATTTAATATTTTAGCTGATCTGTCAACAATTTCAGTTAGGTCTTTTTCGTTGTAATATTCTAACCTGTTTATTATCCCAAAACGATCCCTTAAAGGAGATGTAAGAAGTCCTGCTCTAGTTGTAGCTCCGATTAAAGTAAATTTAGGCAAATCCAGCCTGATTGATTTTGCACTTGGCCCCTTACCAATTATTATATCTAAAGTAAAATCCTCCATAACGGGATAGAGAATCTCTTCGATGTTCCTATTTAATCTATGTATTTCATCTATAAAAAGAATACCACCGTAATTAAGATTAGTGATAATAGCCGCTAAGTCTCCCGGCCTTTCTATAGCTGGACCTGATGTAACTCTGATATCTGCCCCCATTTCATTAGCAATAATTGTTGCTAATGTTGTTTTTCCTAGTCCGGGTGGTCCGTATAAAAGGACATGATCCAGCGGTTCTCCCCTATTCTGGGCCGCTTTAGTAAATATTTCTAATTTTTCTTTGATCTTTTCTTGACCAACAAATTCAGAAAAATAGCGTGGTCTTAGAGTTACCTCTATCTCAGAATCTTCTTCTCTAATATCGGGTGTTACAATTCTATCTTCCATAAAAAAGCCCCCTCATAAAGCCTTTCGTCAAATTTGTGAACCCATTTTCTTAAGCGCATATTTTACGATATTTTCTACACTTGTACTTTGCAGATTAATATCTAATTTTTTGATTACTTCAAGAGATTCTGCGGGAGAATATCCTAGTGCTTCTAATACATTGACAGCCTCAAGTGTATTATTTGAAGGCTTATCCTCTGTAGACAAATATGTATAGTTCATCTTCAACATTTTATCTTTAAGTTCAAATATTATTTTTTTTGCTGTTTTTTGCCCAATACCCGGTATAGTTGTCAAGGTTTTTATGTCTTCAGTAACAATGCACTCATGTAATCTTTGCGGTGATAAAACAGACAATATTGCTATAGCACCTTTTGGCCCTATACCTGATACTGTAAGAAGTAGTTCAAACATATCAACTTCTGTATAATTCATAAAACCAAAAAGGGTAAATTCGTCTTCTCTAATATGCAAATAAGTCTTAATTCTAACTTCTTCATTTATGGAAGGCAGTTGTTCTATAACGGAAGTAGGAATATGTATTTTGAATCCAATATTATTAACATCTAATATTATATAATTTTCACCAATAAATTGCAAAATACCTTTCAAATAACTTATCATATAGCATTTACCTTTCAAATAAGAATTTTTCCATAACATATGAATTTAAATGACATAGAGCAATTGCTAATGCATCAGCAACATCGTCAGGTTTTGGCGTTTCTTTTAAATCAAGAAGTACTTTTACCATCTCCTGGACTTGTTGTTTAGAAGCCCTGCCATAACCCACAATAGACTGTTTAACCTGGAGTGGAGTATATTCCCATACCTGAATACCCTGATTTGCTGCTGCAAGTATAGATACCCCTCTAGCTTGTCCTACTTGCATAACAGTTTTCGCATTCTTATTAAAAAATAGCTCTTCTATTGCAATTCTATCTGGTTTGAAGTTCTTTATTACATCTGTCAAACTATTATAAATTATTAATAATCTTTCAGATGTTTCCATAGACGTATCTGTAGTTATAGATCCATAGTTCAACAGCTTAACATTATTGCCTTCCTTTTCAAGAACCCCGTAACCAGTTATTGCAATGCCGGGGTCAATTCCCATAACCTTCATACTTTGTCCCCTCCGGCTAACTGTATTCTACAACTGAATTCTTAATTCCTTTTAAAGTGTAAATAAAATAAAAAGACGCTTTAATTGCGTCGTCTATTAATTTGATAATCCTTCTTTAATTCTCATTAATTCTTCTTCTCCATATATTTCAATACCTTCTTCTAATAGACTTCTGTCATCTGCTCTAAGAAGATCTGCTTTTATATCTGTAATTTCTTTTATAGGAGCGTCTTTACCCGGTCTCTTATAAAAAACAGTTACATAACCATCTTTAATACCTAAAAAATAATGTTTAGGGCATAAACCATCCTCATATTTATACATATTTACAAAATGTGCGGAATAGTTTTTTAGTTTCCATTCCGGGTAATTTTTCAAAAGCCCTTCAATATCTGTCCCTAAAACATTTTCTGGCGGATTTGTCTCAAAGACTTCTATATGCCCACAATCCAAATAATGTGTTTCAAAGCGCAGAACAGTTTCGGGGCTAATATTAAACACTGTATTATTTTTAACTTCTGTTTCTACTTTTGTTTTAATATCATTATTTTCTAATGAATTGTAATGATGATCCTTAATTAAAAATTTAAACGAAAACATAATAATAAATATAAAAATTATCAGCAAAAAAACAAAGATATGTGTCGAACCAGAAAAGTGTTTCATTTTACTACCCCTCCAATTAGTATCTGGAAGGATAGTTTAACCAAAAAAGTATACTATTATTCTTCTTGAAAATCAGCATTGCAATATATATTTTGCACATCATCATGTTCTTCCAAAACATCCAGTAATTTTAGTGCCTTCTCTGTTATCTCACCTGTTACAGTTACTGTTGTTTTAGGAATCATTGTTAGTTCGGCAGAAGTTGGAGTAAACCCTTTATTAATTAATAATTGTTCAACTTCCTTTAAAGTATCCGGGGCGGTAATTATTTCTATATTATCATCTTCCACCTCAAAATCTTCTGCTCCAGCATCTAAAGCTGCCATCATCAGAGAATCTTCGTCTATACCTGTATTTTCAATAGAAATTACTCCTTTCTTGTCAAACATCCAAGCTACACAACCACTTTCTCCTAAATTCCCTCCATATTTATCAAATAAATGTCTCATTTCTCCTGCAGTTCTATTCCTATTATCAGTCATCAGTTCAATTAAAATCGCAATTCCGCCAGGTCCATATCCTTCGTAAGTGATTTCTTCGTATGATACCCCTTCAAGTTCTCCAGTACCTTTTAGAATCGCTCTATTTATATTTTCGTTTGGCATATTTACATTTTTTGCCTTTTGAATTGCATCTTTTAATCTCGGATTTGTATCTGGATCTCCTCCACCTTCTTTAGCAGCAACCATTATTAACCGACTAATGGCTGTATAAATTTTCCCTTTCTGTGCATCGGCTTTTTCTTTTTTTCTCTTTATGTTAGACCATTTTGAATGACCCGCCAAGTTACTTCACCTCTATTAAAGACTTTTAGCAATATTTTATCACAGAACTCATATTATTGTAAATTAATATTTCGGTGGGTATGAAGGTATCTTACGTTTATGCTCGGATTTTCTGTGTAAATCATTTATTATCATAAGTTCCTTTTTAGGTATTTCTTTCCCTTCCAAAAAATCATCGATGACATCATATGTTATTCCCATCTCTTCTTCATCTGTTTGATCAGCCCATAGCCCAGCAGACGGAGGTTTAATTATGATATCTTTTGGGACACCAACCTTCTCTGCCCAAATCCTTACTTCTCTTTTTGTTAAATTTGCAAGTGGCATTATATCAGCTCCACCATCGCCATACTTTGTAAAATATCCAGTATATATTTCTGCAGCATTATCTGTTCCTACTACAAGATAGTTGAGATAATTTGAGATTGCATATAATGTACACATTCTCAATCTTGCTTTTGTGTTTGCTCTAGCAATCTTACTATTCCCTTTAATATTATTCGGTATTTTATTAAATATATTTTCCATTAATCTATTATAATTATCTGTTAGGTCTATTTTAATAAATTCTATATTAGACAATTCAACAACTTTCATTGCATCATTTATATCTTCCGGATTACTATCACAAGGCAGTATAACTCCCAAAGAATCCTTAGGAAATGCTTTTTTAACCAAAAATGTAGCTAAAGCCGAATCCAAGCCCCCGCTTATGCCTAACAGTAATCCACTTGCATGGGCTTTGCAGACTTGTTCCTTCATCCATTGTATTATTAATTCAATTTGCGCAATAACAGATATCTTGATGCACCTCCTTTTGTAATAATATATTTAATAAAATTAATTAAATAAATCAGTGCTTAAATATCGCTCAGCTGAATCAGGGAAAATGACAACAATCCTTTTCCCCCTGCCCAGTTCCTCAGATAATTTCATAGCTGCAAATAAAGCTGCGCCTGATGAAATCCCCGCTAAAATTCCTTCTTCCTTCGCTAGCAAACGACATGTATTAATTGCTTCTTCGTCTTTTACACAAAAAATCATATCAATTAAGCTAATATTGAGAACTTTTGGGATAAATCCCGCACCAATTCCTTGTATTTTGTGAATTCCTGGATTGCCGCCTGACAAAACAGGGGAATTTGCCGGTTCTACAGCTATTATCTGTATATTTGGCGTTTTTCCCCTTAATATTTCTCCAATACCGGTTATTGTACCACCTGTTCCGACTCCAGCTACCAGCACATCTATTTTTCCATCCATCTGTTTTAATATTTCAAATGCTGTTGTTTCTTTATGGGCGTTAGGGTTGGCTATATTTTCAAATTGCTGCGGTACAAAATAATTCTTATTACCCTTCGCCATTTCATTAACTTTCTCTACAGCACCTTGCATTCCTCTATCAGCAGAAGTTAAAATGATTTCAGCGCCTAATGCTTCTATTAATTTTCTTCTTTCTACACTCATATTCTCAGGCATAACTATTATTACTCTATAACCTTTTGCTCTACCTACAAGAGCTAATCCAATACCCATATTCCCACTGGTTGATTCAAGAATAATATCATTCTTATTTAGTATACCATTCTTTTCTGCGTCCTCAATCATTTTAAGAGCCACCCGATCCTTAATACTGCCCCCTGGGTTATAAAATTCCAGTTTAGCATAAATATCTGCTCCGTTTCTGGGTGTTAGATTATTAAGTTTAACCATAGGAGTTGAACCAATTAATTGAATCACATTATTTTTAATATGAATTTTAGGCACCTCCTTCAAAACTTATAAAACATTTATTCTTATTATCGCATAATGGCTTTCCCTTTACTAAACGACACAAATTTTTCACCCATAAATTTAATATCAATTTGACCATTTGTAATGTCCATTATATTTTTTTTAAAGTTTTTTTCTTTATCATACCTAACATAAACTTTAAATAAAACATTTTGACTAAAAGATTTATCATATATTATGTGGTTCATGTTTAACATTTCATTTTCAACTTTACCGGCATTAGAATAATCTATTATCAGTTCGTAATCGTAATGAAGTATGTTATTAACAATTTCTGCTTTTTCAATTCCTAATCGGGCACTTTGGGAATAAGCTCTTACCAATCCGCCTTTACCTAAAAGAGTTCCACCAAAATATCGTGTTACTACTACTACAATATTTATTAAGTTTTCTTTTCTTAACAAATCTAGTATAGGCCTCCCAGCAGTTCCGGATGGCTCTTTATCGTCACTATACTTATATATTTCTGTATCTGAATATATTATATAAGCAAAAACATTATGTGTAGCATCTTTGTGTTTTTCTTTTATTTTTTCTATGAATTCAATAGCTTTCACTTCTGATCTTACGGGTTTAACATATGATATAAAACGGGATTTACGAATTTTGATCTCTTTTGTTCCAAATCCTTTAACAGATTTGTATTCTTTAATAGCCAGTAGATTGCCTCCTTTCCTTTGAACTGTTGAAGAACGCGTTATAAGTAAAGGAACTAACTTTTAATATGCAAATTATGAGGCCAATTTCTCGATTGCACGCAGTTTTTCATATAATTCATTGTATTTTTCTTCATCTATATAATCAGTAATCATTGAATCGAGCTTATCGATCAGCTCTTTATAATATCCTCTTAATTCTTCTATTGTAAGTTTACTTATTAACTGTTCAGGTATTGTCACCGGTTCAACATTGAGATCTTCTTTTATTAAGTAAGATTCAAGGTAATCCGGAACTACAGTCTCGATATCAAATATTTGATTTATTTTGTCTGCTAATGCTAAAGACGATTCTTCTTCTCCGTGTACGATAAATATTTTTTTGGGTGGATTACTGATTTTCCCAACCCAATCTAATAGTGACCGTTGATCAGAATGAGAAGAAAAACCATTTATGTTTTCTATTCTTGCATTAACCGTTATTTCTTCACCATGGATTCTGACTGATTTTTCTCCGTCCAGTATTCGTCTCCCGAGAGTCCCATCGGCTTGATATCCAACAAATAGTATAGTTGATTCTTGGCGCCATAAATTATGTTTTAGATGATGCTTTATTCTTCCGGCATCACACATTCCGCTAGCTGAAATAATTATTGCACCGCTTTTTCTTTCATTTAATTGTTTTGATTCTTCTGCAGTTCTAGTGAATTGTAGATTGGGTAAAAATAAGGGGCATTCACCTGAAACCTCATATTTTATTCTTGTCTCTTCATCAAAATATTGTATATTACGACAAAATATTTCTGTTGCTGATATAGCTAAAGGGCTGTCAACAAAAATATCTACGCCCTTTAATTTACCTTTTTCTATCAAATTATTTAACGAATACAATAAATCCTGTGTTCTTTCTACAGCAAATGCTGGTATTATAACATTTCCACCTTTTTCGAAAGTTTCTTTTATAATGTTATATAAAATTTCTTCTTTATCTCTATTATCATCATCATGTAATCTGTTACCATATGTAGATTCAATGAATAGAAAATCAGCTTCATCAACAGTATTTGGATCATTTATAATCGGCTGATTGAAATTCCCCAAATCGCCTGTAAAAACTAGTTTATGTGTTTGATTTTGTTCTTTTATCCATAATTCTACAATAGCTGATCCCATAATATGACCTGCATCGATAAACCTGGCAGAAATACAATCATTTAGACTTACCATTAAGCCGTAATCAATTGTCCTAAAATATTTCATTGATTTATAAGCATCATTTGATGTATATATAGGCTCAAGTAAAGGTTTCCCTGCACGTCTTAATTTCCTGTTTTTTCTTTCTATTTCCATTTCTTGTATATATCCGCTGTCTGGTAACATAATTGAACAGAGGTCAAATGTAGCTCCTGTTGATAATATTTGCCCTTCAAAGCCATGTTTTACTAATTTGGGTATTAAACCGCTATGGTCAATATGTGCATGGGTTAAAATTAGGAAGTCTATATCAGTTGGATCGAAAGGAAAATCTCCATAGTTTCTCTCTTTAATTTTTTTTGAGCCTTGGAACATACCACAATCCACCATTAATTTTGTAGCTCCTGTGTTAATTAAAAAGCAAGAACCAGTAACAGTTTTTGCAGCTCCATAAAAGATCAATTCCATTTAATTAGTCACTCCCTTATGGTTTTTACCTAAATACAATTTCAATATAAAAAAAATGGCTCCTCAGGCAGGGCTCGAACCTGCAGCCACTCGGTTAACAGCCGAGTGCTCTACCATTGAGCTACTGAGGAACGTATTTAAGGTTTAAATTTCGGCAGCGACCTACTCTTCCCGGGGTTTAAGCCCGAGTACCATCGGCGCAGGAGGTCTTAACCAATGTGTTCGGTATGGGTACCGGTGTATCACCTCCGCCATAGCTGCCGTTAAAGTTTTTATTGCACATTGAAAGCTGCACAGTGTATTTTTAATAGGTCAAGCCCTCGACCTATTAGTATCGGTCTGCTGCATGCATTACTGCACTTCGACTTCCGACCTATCAACCAGGTAATCTGCCTGGGGTCTTACCCCGGCTTTTATAGCCGGATGGGAAACCTTATCTTGGGGCAGGCTTCGCGCTTAGATGCTTTCAGCGCTTATCCCGACCGGACATAGCTACCCAGCTGTGCCTCTGGCGAGACAACTGGTACACCAGCGGTCCGTCCACTCCGGTCCTCTCGTACTAGGTGCAGACCCCCTCAAGTTTCCTGCGCCTGCGGCAGATAGGGACCGAACTGTCTCACGACGTTCTGAACCCAGCTCGCGTACCGCTTTAATGGGCGAACAGCCCAACCCTTGGGACCTTCTCCAGCCCCAGGATGCGATGAGCCGACATCGAGGTGCCAAACCTCCCCGTCGATGTGGAC
>DUOC01000083.1 GCA_012839065.1 Thermoanaerobacterales bacterium
CTAAAGAAATCAGAACGCGTGTTTAAAGTCATAACAACTTCTTCCAATGAAGCATTCCCCGCTCTTTCTCCAAGTCCATTTATTGCAACTTCTATCTGTTGAGCGCCATTTTCAACAGCTGCAAGTGAATTCGCAACAGCAAGCCCTAAATCATCATGACAGTGGACGCTTATTATAGCCTTATGGATATTAGGTACGTTTTTTCTTATCCCATAAATTAACTTACCAAACTCCCAAGGAACAGCATACCCTACAGTATCTGGTACATTTATTATCTTGGCTCCTGCTTCTATCACTGCTTTGAATATCTTATAAAGAAATTCAGGATCAGACCTGGATGCATCTTCTGCAGAAAATTCCACATCATCTGTATATTTTTTAGCATGTTTAACTGCACCGACTGCGGTTTCGATTACTTGTTCCCGTGTCATTTTTAGCTTATGTTTTAAATGAATATCTGAAGTAGCAATAAAAGTATGGATTCTAGGTCTTTGAGAGAATCTAACAGCTTCCCATGCTACATCAATATCTTTTGTGCTTGCCCTTGCTAATGCTGCTATAACCGGTCCTGTAACACGCTGAGCAATATTTTTTACAGATTCAAAGTCCCCGTTTGATGCAATGGGGAACCCTGCTTCAATCACATCCACATTAAGCTTTGCCAGCTGTTTTGCAATTTCATATTTTTCATTTATATTTAAACTTACACCAGGCGTTTGTTCCCCGTCTCTTAAGGTAGTATCAAATATTTCAATATGTGTAAGCATATCCAAAAGACCCCCTTATGCTCGATTATTTAAGCCATGGCATCATTTCCCTTAATTCTTTACCTACCTTTTCTATTTGATGTTCAGATTCTTTCTTTCGTAGTGCGTAAAGCATAGGCCTTCCTGCTTGGTTTTCAAGTATCCATTCCTTAGCAAATTTACCAGTCTGTATTTCTCGCAGTACTTTTTTCATCTCTTTTCTAGTTTCATCTGTAATTATTCTCTTTCCGACCATATAATCACCATATTCAGCCGTATCGCTAACTGAATACCTCATATTTCCAAATCCGCCTTCATATATAAGATCGATAATTAGTTTCATTTCATGTAAACACTCAAAATATGCAATTTCCGGCTGATAACCTGCTTCTACCAATGTCTCGAATCCAGCTTTGATAAGTTCAGTAATACCGCCACATAACACCGCTTGTTCACCAAATAAGTCGGTTTCTGTTTCTTCCGCGAAAGTCGTTTCGATTACACCGGCTCTTGTGCAGCCTATACCTTTAGCATATGCCAAGGCAAATTCCTTCGCTTTGCCTGTGTAATCCTGGTGAACAGCAATTAATGCCGGAACACCCATGCCTTGTACATACATCCTTCTTAATAAATGCCCTGGGCTTTTGGGTGCAATCATAAATACATCTATATTTTCAGGTGGTACTACTTGATTAAAATGGATATTAAAACCGTGTGAAAAAACTAAAGCATCACCATCTTTTAGATTGGGTTCTATAAATTCTTCAAATAGAGATTTATGTTTTTCTTCTGGAGCCAATATTTGAATAACATCCGAAACCTTAGCAGCTTCTTCAACTGTAACTACTGTTAGCCCGTCTTCTTCAGCCCTTTTCCATGATTTACTTTCAGAATGCAGTCCTACAACTACATCAAGACCACTGTCTTTTAAGTTTTGTGCTTGGGCATGCCCTTGACTGCCATATCCAATAACAGCAATCTTTCTACCTTTCAATAGTTCTAAATTAGCTTCACTGTCATAATACATTTTTGCCAAATTAATCACTCCTCATCATTAGTTTTATGTGGTTTTGAACCTCTGTTTAAGGCAATTATGCCAGTACGAACCAGCTCTTTTATGCCAAATGGTGCCAACAGTTCTTCCATAGCATTAACTTTCCCTTTATCACCAGTAAGTTCTATTATCATCGTATTTTTACCTACATCAACAATATTCGCCCTGAATATTTCTACAATCTGCACTATTTCTGTTCTAACAGATGGGTCTGCATCTACCTTTATCAAGACCAGTTCTCTGCTTACAGAATCATTTGCGTCTATATCGGTTACCTTTATTACATCAACTAACTTATTCAACTGCTTTGAGACTTGTTCAACTATGTAGTTATCACCATCAACTACAATGGTCATCCTCGAAATATCCGGTCTTTCGGTAGTTCCAACAGCTAAACTCTCAATATTAAAACCCCTTCTGCTGAAAAGGCCGGCTACCCTTGATAAAACCCCGGGATTATTTTCAACTAATACAGATAAAGTGTGCTTCACCATTTTAACCTCCAATCATTTCACTTAAAGGGGATCCGTTCAATACCATGGGATATACATTTTCGTCATTATCTACTATTACTTCTAGAACAAATACCCCTTTTGAATTTAATGTTTGCCCCAGTGCTTCTTTCACCTCATCTCTTTTACTAATTCTCATTCCTTCAGCACCAAAACCTTCAGCAATTTTTATAAAATCGGGACAAGACTTAAAATTGACTTGACTATAACGTTTATCACAGTAAAAATGTTGCAACTGTTTCACCATTCCAAGGGATTGATTGTTAAATAATATTACTTTTATCGGAAGCTTGTTTTCAACGGCAGTTGCAAGCTCCTGTAAGTTCATCTGAAAACTGCCGTCCCCTGCTATATTTATTACCAGTTCATTGGGTCTGCCCAATTGAACACCTATAGCAGCTGGCAAACCATACCCCATTGTACCTAATCCCCCTGATGTTATAAAACTTCCGGGATTATTAAACTTATAATAAAGTGCTGTCCACATTTGATGCTGCCCTACTTCAGTGGTTATAATACATTTACCGCCAGTTGCCTTGGACAGCTCTTCTATAACGTATTGAGGTTTAATATTCTCTGGATTATTATATCTCAATGGGTGCTCTTTTCGCCACTTATGGATTTCTTCTTTCCAATCATCCCTTTTCATTTCATGTACATCTTTTAGAATCTCATTTAATATATCACTTAATTCCCCAACAATAGGAATATCCGCTTTAACATTCTTACCAATTTCCGCAGGGTCGATATCAATATGTATTATTTCAGCATTTGTTGCAAACAGCTTCGGGTTGCCTATAGATCGATCGCTAAAACGAGCTCCCAAAGCTATTATTAGATCAGATTCAGAAACTGCTTTATTAGCACAATACGTTCCATGTATACCCATCATTCCTAATGCAAGTGGATGCTCTAAAGATATGGAACCAATTCCCATAAGAGTATTCACAACAGGGATATCATTTTTCTCTGCTAATTCAGTTAATTCTCTGCTTGCA
>DUOC01000084.1 GCA_012839065.1 Thermoanaerobacterales bacterium
AATGGTTTTTCAGGATCCATTTTCTTCATTAAATCCCAGAATGCGGGTTTTCGATATAGTAGCAGAACCACTAGTAGTTCATGGCAGAGCAAGGGGTAAAAAATTAGAACAAGAAGTTTACAAGCTCCTTGAGGTGGTTGGATTAAGCAGATCATACGCCAGAAGGTTTCCACACGAATTTAGCGGAGGGCAGAGGCAAAGGATTGGTATTGCAAGGGCATTAGCATTAAAGCCAAAGCTTATTATATGTGATGAACCGGTTTCGGCGCTTGATGTTTCTATTCAAGCCCAGATCTTAAACTTGCTCAACAGTTTGCAGAAAGAATTTAATTTAACTTATATCTTTATTGCTCACGGACTTCCTGCTGTTAAACACGTAAGTGATCATATTGCAGTTATGTATCTTGGCAAAATCGTCGAAATAGCACCAAAAGAAAAACTGTTTGAACACTCTATGCACCCTTATACAGAAGGTCTGTTAGCTGCAATACCTATTTCTAGTCCGTTTCAGCGAAAAGATAAGAAAAGGATAGTTTTATCGGGGGATATCCCTAATCCGACAAGCCCCCCATCAGGCTGCCGTTTTCATCCTAGATGTTCATATTGTAGTGAAAAATGCAAGAAAGATGTGCCTGAACTTATTGAAATAAAGCCTGACCATTTTGTAGCCTGCCATTATCCTTTATAGAACAGAATTAAATTGTATTTTTATCCATGTGCAAAGAGATTGTTTTTTCATGCAAAATTATTTTGCACAACCTGTAGGACCCCATTTATACACAGTTATATGTAAATAACCTATAGACCATTAAAGTTATGAATAATATAATATCAGTAAATCAAGTACTAAAGGTGCAAATGCACCTTTTTTTATTACATATAAACGAATACTAATGCATAATGTTTGATATTTTATACATAATTGTTGGTATAAAATTTGCAACGTTATAGATTTTGTAACAAATTTCAGGAGGTGATACAATGCTGGCGGGAATAAAAAATCGTATTGAAGAATACACCTTGGCATTGACTAAAATACCAAGCATAGTTAACAGTGAAGGAGAGCGCAATATTGCAGAATTTATTCACGATAAATTATTTGAATCACCTTATTTTAAAGAAAACCCGGATTATTTATTTTATCAACATATAGAAAATGATAAATATCAAAGGAAAAGCGTCATTGCTTTAGTGCGGGGTACTAAAGGAAGAGACTACAGCACCGATACGGTAGTTTTATTAGGTCATATAGACACTGTAGGTATAGAAGATTATGGTGCCTTAAAGGAGCTGGCGTTAAACCCCGAAGAGCTGCAAAATGCCTTAAAAAACGTTGAATTAAGTGCAGAAGTTAGAAAAGATTTAGAAAGCGGGGACTGGTTTTTCGGCAGGGGCATCTTTGATATGAAGCCAGGTATAGCAGCCCATATGGCACTGATCGAAGAAGCTGCCAAGAAGCCGGAAGAATTAAGGGGCAACCTTTTGTTTTTAGGTGTCCCAGACGAAGAAGCCAACTCTGCTGGCATGCTTGCTGCTTTAAAAGCAGTAAGCATATTAAAAGAAAAATATGGTTTAGAATATATTTCAGTTATCGATACAGATTATATGACTCAAAGATATGAAGGTGATGAAGAAAAATATATATATATAGGAACAGTAGGTAAGCTCCTCCCATGTTTCTATATAGTCGGTAAGGAGACCCATGTAGGTCAGGCGTTTGAAGGGCTGGATCCCAATATGTTGGCATCTGAGCTGTTAATGGAGATTAACCTCAGTGAAGAACTGTGCGATATAGCTGACGGTGAATCAACAGTGCCACCTATAAGCTTAAGACAACAGGATTTGAAGGAAGGCTATTCAGTACAGACAGCCCATAGTGCAAACCTGTATTTCAACTATGCAACACATTCTCAAGAACCAGACGAAGTATTAGAAAAACTCAAAACAAAAGCTATAAAAGCCTTTTCAAGAGTAATTGAAAGGCTTAATGAAAACTACAGAATATATTGTAAAAACAGCAGTATACCTTATAGAGAGCTCCCTTGGAAGCCAAAAGTATTAACATATAAAGAACTCTATGATAAAGTAAAAGAAAAAATCGGGGACAGATTAGATGAACAGATAGAACAACTCAAAATAGATCTCCTAAAGGATCCGGAAATAGATGACAGAGCACTATCATTAAGAATTGTTCAACTGGTTCAAACCTTGAATCCGGACAAAGACCCCGTAGTTATTATATACTATTCACCGCCCTATTACCCTCATGTATACGTAAAAGGTGATACCGAAAAAGACAAAAAGCTTCTTAATGCAGTCTCTAATGCAGTTGAGAAAGTAAAGGATAAATACCCATATAAATTAACTATTAAAAAATTCTATCCATACATATCAGATTTAAGTTACTGCAGAATAACAGAAGATGAAAAAATAATAAACAGTTTAATTAAAAATATGCCGGCATGGCCTGATAAATATAGTTTGCCTGTTGAGGATATAAGGAACTTAAATGTACCTGTCGTAAACATAGGCTCATTTGGCAAGGACGCACATAAATTTACTGAAAGAGTTCATAAACATTTCTCTTTTAATGTTATGCCTGAGCTTCTGGTTCTCACAGTGGAGGAATTATTAAATCTAGTGTAGAAACTAGTCTGATGTAAAGATGACGGTAAGCGATCCCTAATCACGACTAGCAGGCGATAAATGACCACCCAACAAAAACAGAACTGTTCCCTAATTGGTAATAGTACATAGTATTGACAGAGGCAACCTACAGAGTTGCCTTCAAACCACATGAATATTTTGGAACCGTCCCCTAAATTAGCATTATTAATTCAATCAATAAAAGGGAGCACATGCTCCCTTTTATTATCTCTCCGCTAATACTCCCTTACTTTGTTATAATCTTTTATATTTTTAACGGGATTTATGCTTGTACCATTTTCAAGGTATATAGAATCATAGGTCGTATCTACAATTACCCATCCTTTTTCACTGATATATACCTCGTTCCAGGCATGATAACCATCAATGTCATTTTTATATCCCTTTACGAGTTTAGTCGGAATACCTATGCTGCGAAGCATTGATGCATATAAAACCGCGTAATCGTAGCATATACCCCTACCTTCCTCTAATATCTGATCTGCATCAGGCATATAATCAGTACCCAGCTTCTTTATTTTCTCATAATCATAACTTATATTTTTTATAATATATGTATATACTGCTTTAGCCTTTTCTTCGTCTGACTTGAGCTTATCAGTTAATTCAGCAGTGAATTTTACAGTTTCTGTACTTTTATCCCATATTACGGGGACAGCAGACTGCAGGAAAGGCAATCTTTCATTTTCTAGTTTTACACTAAAGTCTATCATTTCTTGAAATATATGTTTGTTTTTTTCAATATTTTTTAAAATAGATACAGTATAATCTCCTGAACCCATCTGCAACAAAAAATCTGCTTCACCCTGTAAATCATAGAAGTATTTTGTATCATCTTTTTCTACCATTACCTTGTATTTACCATCAGCTATATCATAGTTTATCCTTATTTTCCCATTGTCTTTATGCGATAAATCAAATATACCTTCTGCGAAAATAATGTAATTAGATAGACTTAATATTAGCAGCACAGCAATTGATAATACAGTAATTTTTTTTCGCAACAAAAAACTCCCCTTTCGGCAACTGGCTGACCTTCCTTAAATGAAAGGTCCCTATAGCTTTGCGCCCCTGCGTTACCGCGGGTTTGCCTTTATCGTTTGAAAGTTTATGATGCGCTTTCAAAAATAATTTTCACGCAATTTGGATTTTGATTTTGCTGTAGAAAGTAACTTCGGTATAGATGACATTACCCTCCCCCGAAATCAAGACCTGTTATACTAAAGCTTGGCTTTGCACTATGTGAGGGTACAAGGGCAATCTAAAAACAATATAATATCCTAATTACAGATTAACACATTATTTATAAATTCCAAAATACCATATTCGCTATTTTTATGGTTTTTGCGTATATTTAACTATTTTCCACTTGTTTCCTTGCTATTATTGATTATTACTTTAATTGTCTTTGATTAATCTGCCTTTAATAATAAGCCTTTGCCAGGGTTCAGTGCTGTAATCACATGTTATTAAGGTGATAAGCTTTTCTTTCCCATCAGGCATCAATACCCATGTGTCTTCGGCTTTAACCAAAAGTTTTTCTGTTACTTCGTATTTATATTTGGTTTCCTTTGATAACACTTCGATTATATCGCCTTTGACCAGTTCATCTAATCTGTTAAATTGTCTCCCAAAGGTACGCCCTCGATGTGCTGCTATACAGTAATTACCGGGTTCACCCGGTGACCCCGTTCCCTCAATGCTGGCAGCTGAAATTGCTAAATTCTTTTTTGTTATGCCGGTAAGTATAGGCATCTTAAGATTTATTTTTTCGATATAGAGGAGCCCTTCCATATGCTTCGAAATATACTCTTCTTTTATTTTCCTTTCTTCTTCAGCAGTTTTCTTTGACAATTCCTCTTCAATAGTATTTTCATTATAAGCTGTATCTCCATATTCTGTCAGTTCAGTCAATGCATCTTCCCACAGCTGCATCATTTTCTCCTGCTGTATATTATAGTATGTTTCTTTAAGCTTCGGATATGAGATCAGCAATATACCTGTAATTATAAGCACTACTGCCATAACTTTTTTCATCACAGTTTTTATCCTCCAAATTATGTATAAAAATAAAAACCGCCCGGGTTTATATGCCGATTAGGTTTTTATCCCGAGCGGAAACTTTTTGCTACTCTTCATTCTTCTTAATCATACCGACACCTAACAAAATTGCAGCTGCACCTGCTATATAGAAGGGGTAAGGAAATCCTTCACCGGTTTTTGGCATATCAGGAGGACCTGCCGGGATAGGTTCATCTTCTATTACAACAATAGGATGCTCAGGCGGCTCAGGTTCTTCTATTGGCGGGGATTCTGGTTCTTCTATTGGAGAAGTAATAATCGGTGGTTTTTCTTTATCCTTATCTTTGTCCTTGCCTTTATCCTTATCTTTGTCTTTCTTATCAGTTTGAGCCGTAAATATCCATTTTACCTGTGCTTCTTTGCCCTGATACTCGTTACCAGTATTGGGTCCGTTAAGGCTTATTGTAGCAATAAGTTCATAGCTTTGATTCGGATTTATTTTCCCGAGACTTATATTTTGAGTTATACTGCCTCCTTCAGAAGTTCCTGTAGCCGATCCTTCGTATATTACATCACCATTGTATGTAATAGTAAGCTGCAGTTCATTCAGAAGGTCATTTTCCTCTTCTTCCTCTCCTATTCTTTCCGCCCTCATGTAAAGGGTATAAGGTCTACTATAATTGTTACTTATTTTTAATGTTTTAGTTATTTTATCACCGGGATTTAGGTTGCCTATGTTAAACAGTTTTGAACTAGGGGGTAATAAAACCAGCCCTGATGCATTGCCAACAATCTCAACCTCTTCTGTTTGAGCAGATGCAGACCCTATATCCAGCATTATGATACAAAGCAGGATAATGAGTATAAGAATTGTCGATGTCGATATATATATATTATCTCTTCTTTTTGTCACGTATCAAACCCTCCTTTTTTTGAGGGATTATAAGGGAGGCATGCTCTCACATGTCTCCCCGCTGTTTGTTTTTGTTTTAGTAAAGAGGAATTTGCTTTAGTTTGCTCCACCCTCAGTCCATATCTCAACTTCTGCTGGTAGTGATGTAAGATTCCATGCGTCCTTATATGCCTCGTGAGATGCTTGAACCGATTCGGCTTTTACATTGATGCGAAGGGTTTTACCTTGGTAATCATTGTTTGTGCCTGATCCTGCCAATGTTACACTGTCCAAAAGCAGTTCTGTTTCTTGGTCCTTATCCATTATTTTGTAATAATAATACCAATCTCCGGATTTGATCCACTTGTCGGAGTTTACTGTATTTAGTGTGACATTAGATGTTGCTAAGTCAGTTTCTGTTCCTCCATCCAACCATACTGGAGTAAGTGATACCCTTACATAGGTTCCTTTACTTCCCAAGCTCTTAACGCTTACATCCTTATCTGTTGTATCCCCAGGATTCCAGTCGATTATGTCTTCAAATTCATGTTCATTAATTTCGATCTTAACCGTTCCTGCAGTAAATTTGTTTGTTACTTCATCTTCTGAAGTAAACCATGCCATGGTACCGCCCACCACTAAAAGGGCAACCAGTGAAAACACCAATAAACCAATTAATAGCGTTTTCTTCATTTATGTATTCCTCCTCAATTTTTTTTGGTTTTATTATGAACCACACTATATTTAACTGGTTTTTTGCAGTTGATCTGTCTTTTTAGCATTCACCTCCTGCCCAGTATTTCTTCTTTCAACCAATACAGTTCGTATAATTTCAATAAGTATTATGGCTATGCCTGTTAAAATAAGCATCGTTATTCCTTTTGTTGTTCTGGCAAATGAGAAGATATATCCTGCATAGGGTATGGCAAACCTCAACTTGCCTATAAGCTGATTAGAGTTTACCAGCATAGGGTCATCTACATCATTTGCATCTCCTTTTGTTCTGTAATAAAGCCCATTCCCTTCCTCTGTTCCGATAACTCTGTGTGTAGTTATATTGCCGCTGTCTGTTCCTCCTCTAAATGTAATTATATCCCCAGGTTCGATTTCTTCAGGCGGCGTTGGTTCTACCAATACTAAACTTCCCATTTCCACAGCCGGGCTCATGCTTCCGCTCATTACTATATACATTTGTAATCCGAAAACAGAAGGTGCCCGGTTTTCCATGCAAGCCTGAACGAAAAAGAACGCAAGTGTAACTGCAATAATTATCAACATTATTAATACAATTTTTGAAATCAATTGGGCTGTCTGTGATAATTTTTTTTTCATTCTATCTCATCCTCGTTTTCTCCGGGGAGGTCAATTATATACTCCCTATCATCCTGTAGAACAGCTTCAATATTTTCTTCCTTGAATAAAGGTTGCTGGTTTTGTGTATTTCTTGTTTTGGTCTGAGTTTGAGAAGACCATGATACATCTACGGTAAAATAGTTATCTGCTTCGGTCTCATCTCGAAACCAAGAGTCGTTTACTCTTCTGTTTGATACAGTAACAATAACTACTTCATCATCTTCAATCATTTGTCTGGTAAGATTTATTTCGTCTTTGGTACCTAATGAATTTTCAATACTTATTAAGCTGTAATCCATTGGTACAACCTCGGTTATATAGTAATTCCCGGGCCATAAATTACCGATTTGTTTAGTTGTTTGGTGCTTAATAAAGGTATTCCACTCTTTTCCACTAGGTCCATCAACATGTACTACAAACTCTTTATCGGTATCAATACCTCCGATACCCGGTTTAACAATTTTTATAATCTTGATTTTCCCTTTTTTTACAATTACAAGGAAACTGTCTGTAGCTTTACATCCATAACTATCGGTTACTTCGATGGTGTAGATAGTATCTTCTTCCGGATACTGTAAACCTGGATCTCTTCCACTGAAACTCCAGTCGGGATCCGTATTACTAGTCCATTTATATTGGAATGGTGAATATCCGTATACCTCCAGACCATCACTTATGTTGACCGAATCTGCGATTACAATAGTCAAATCATCTTGGGCATCGACCCCTATAACATTTACTTTTGGGTCTGGGAATGTCTTTTGCTGATCCGGAGTTTCATTGATATTTGTATAATTGAGCACAGCGCTGACATTTGTATGTAGGTCATTGCCTTTTACACCATCTTTGGCTCTAATCTTATAAGTTAATTTGGCCAAGGTTGTTATTGTACCAGGATTCCAGGTAATGGTTTGGGTTTCTATATCGTAGCTCCACGGCGCATTAGGGTTAGGTGTAATACTACCTTCAACCAGTTCAAAGTCTCCATGAATGACATCTGTCACAACAGCATTTGTAGCTGAGTATCCTAACTGACTGGATATTTCCTGATAGATGGGCGATAAGTCCGGCGCTGTTTCTGTTATATAACAGCCTGCATTTTGTGCCCATTGAAGGATCTCGCGGGCTATGGTTTTACTTTGGTTGGGCACTTGATTAAAAAGCCCAACAGTAAACACCCTAGCTATATTGTGACAGCTCTGCCCTGCATTATAAGCCGCTATTGTATGAGCATTGTGCACGGTGGGTTCTTCATGCCACTGCCAAGTTATGTTTCCTATACTGGCATTTGCTACGCCGTCAGTAAGTAAGATAATGACCTTATTTGCATTTTCCCGTCCATAATCTACTAGAATACTTTTTGCTTTTAAAAAACCGGCTTGTATGTTTGTTCCCGGAGCTGTATTAATGCTGTTTATTGCGCTTTTAACCGATTCTGCATTATTCGAAAACCCAATATGTTGTGTTGCATCAGTGGCCGCTCCGTAATTCCCGTAATGCTTTGGCCCAGCAAATGATACTACCGCTACACGATTGTTGCTGTCTGCTAATACATTATCGGTGAATTCCTTTGCAGCTTTTTTTGCATAATACATACTTGACGGGTTGCCTGCATCCATACTCCCTGACCTGTCTATTACCAAAACCACGTCCACTGGTATATCAGGGGGTTCACCCGTTATTTTAAGCTCAACATTATAAGTTCTGCATACACTAGAGGGTTCTGCTGTCTTATCTACTGCTATAGTATCGTCAGTACTCGCTAATTTAACAAATTCCGGTAGGAATACCGACTTGGGAGGCCCATAGTCTAAAGCTACTTCCTCCTCCAAGAGTTGAAGTTTCATAAGGGATTGCATATCCATTCCCGGAGGCATTGTCAATTCGATGAATGGATCGTATCCGATCATAATTCCTACCTGATATGAATCTGCTGCCATGACCATAGTATCCAAATACATTCCTTTTGCAGCTGTTTCGATATCTAAATATTCCATTTTAAAACCGGGTTCAATTTTAAACTTCCCCTTAAAAGTTGTTTCTTCCCCCTGCCTTAATGTGCCAATCAACCCATCTATCATCCCAAAACTGCTCTTTACATATACAATCACATTTTCTAAGTCAACATCACCTGTATTCTTAAGTACTGTTTTAAATTCTATAGTCTCTCCTGGTCGATATACATCCCTATCGGTATATAGATAAACTTTCAGAGCTGGATTTTCTACCAGCAGAGGAATAATTGGCAGTTCCTCTATTGGAATGACAGGTTCAATATCCTCTTCTATCCCGGGTAATTCTGTTGGTTCTTCAGGATTTTCTGGGGCCTCTGGTTCAATTTGCATATTGTCTTCCTCATCTTCTTCTGTGGGCAATTCTGTATCTTCAGTGCCTTCAGGTTCTTGGGATTCGCTAAAATCTTCTGCAGGATTTTCATACTGTGTATCGCCATCTTCATCATCTTTATCGTCTGTTAATTCTGATTCTTTTTGGGGGTTTTCTGGTTCATCGGGGCTTTTCGGATTTTCTGGTTCAATAGATTCGTCTGAATCATCCAAATTCTCATATTGTGTACCATCACCTGTTAATTCTGAATCTTCGGGGTCCTCGTATTTCTCCTCATTTTCGTGAATTTGTTCGTCAGGTTCAGATGGTCCGTCTGATTCGTAATTATCTGTATCATCTCGATCATTTTCAATAACATCTGTTTCATTTGACTCATCAATCTGTTCATTACCAGTATCTACTTCATATGTACTGTCAGAATTATCAGAGATTCCCGTAACCAAGTCTAGCGCACCCGTATCCGTATTTTCCCGCTCCATTTCATCATGTATTTCTTCAATTAGGTTTTCCCCCATTACAGGATTTGCCAAAATAACCGTACCTATCAGAAAGAATATTGCTACAACTGTTGCCGTAACTTTTCTTGTTCTGCTTCGCATTAATTTATCACCTCCTGTTCAAAACTAGTTAATCATCAATAACCTGAATACCACCATCTTTTTTGAATATATTGTTAGTGCATGTTCTTTCAATTATAATTTATCATTTGCCAATTTTTTCTGACTTATGTTTAGATGTTATTGTAAGCATTTTTGCATTAATTTATGATTATGTGTGAGGCACAAATGAATTACACGAAAAAAATAAACTCCACTGATTGTGAAGTCTTTAAAATCAATAAAAAAAGCGGGTTCTAAAGAACCCGCAAATACTATTACTGTATACAAACAATGTCTCTCTAAAATATCAAGCATATTTTTTAATTGCTTCTCTACCTTTTGGCGTTACTACAATTTTAATTTTAAATAACCCTTTTTCAAGAATATATCCTAGTCTTGTTAAATGAGAAGTTACGCTTGATACTTTTAAAGAGTTCCATTGCTGTTTTTTGATATATTCATTTACATGTTCCGGTGATTTGTCAGCAGCCTTTAAAAATCCAACATATTGCTCATTTAATCCATCTTTGATCATTTCTGCCTCTTTATCATTTAATTCAGGTAATACTTCATTTGCTTTTTCTGTTGCATGAAATTCGTAGAACTTACTGCCCGTAAGCCCTGCTCTTTCAATATAGCCACCACGATCTAATTTTTCAACAGCTAATGTAGAAGCTTTTGAATCCACACCTAATGCATCTGTGATATCTGCCATATATTTATGTCCGTTCCTTATTAATTCTAATACGGAAATGTCAATTTCATCTAATGAAACCTTTTCTCTCTTTCCTTCACTTACCTTGTAATTCCAATCTTTTTGACCATAATACTTAGAAGGTTTCATACTGGAAGCAATTGCACCTACTATGACGGTTATAAGAAATCCTACAATTGCAAGATGGGTCCATTTGCTAATACTGTAAATCCCTAATAATTCGGTAAGTGTTAGAACTGCCATTGCTATTGTTCCTAATGAGACACCCCATAATGCTCCATTTGAATTAAATTTAGGCCATATAGCACCGAAGCAGAGTAAAACTGCCGGCGGAACTAGCCATGCATTTGCAAATGCGAATAAGTAGATTGGTCCTCCCGGAAAGTAGCATAAGATCCATGTAAAAACGCCAACAAGCAGCATTATTATTTTACTTGCTTTTAATGTCTTCTTACTATCTGCATCAGGATTAATTATCCTTTGATATATATCTCTAGTTGCAGTTGATGTTGCACCCAGTGTTGCTGTAGAAGCTGTCGAAATAGATGCGGCTACAGAACCAATAATGAAAAATGATGATACAACTGGTGGAAATAAACTAGCAAATATTCCATATGCTGCTGTAGGCATTATTTTGCCTCCACATATTGTAAACACTTCAGGTATCGCTGCTCCAGCATAAGCTCCAACAAAAGCAAGGGGAATCATAAAAACTACTATTAATAAAATTCCAGCTAAAGCAAAGGAATTTTTTGCTATTTTTTCATTTCTGCAAGAAGCAATTTTTAGCCAATAATAGTTATTACCCCAAACTAAAGCAGCCCCAAATAGTAAGGCAAAAGTTAATGCACTTGGGTATTTTATAGACATAATTGGCATAACCCCGCCTGTTATACCTTCTGTAAATACATTAGCTCCTCCCCAATTTGAGTGTAAAAACTCCATTCCACCAAATTTATCGACAGACATTTTCAAAAACAAAGGAACTGCTATGATACCAATACATACTTGGAAAAAGTCTGTTACCGTTGCTGCCCATAATCCACTAATATATGTGAAGCAGAGAATAATCCCAAACACTATTGCTATAACAATTTCTTGAGGCCAGCCCACAAAACCGGAGACTATTCCAACACAAGTAACAATGTTATTGGCTAAAATACCGCATAGCCCTACAATAGTACCACAAGCAACTACGTTTCTTACTCTTCCGTCATATCTCATTTCTAAATACTCAGGGAGTGTTTGGGCTCCACATCTTCTGACAAAATTTGAAAACAGCAACCCGTAAAGTATAAGCCCAAAAGCAGAATAGATACACCCCCATATAAGGGAACCTTTAATTCCATACAATATCGCATATCCCGGTGCTAGAGATACTGTTGTCCCTGCAAATCCGATAGCTGATCCTCCCATAATGTTGATTAACAAGCTCACTTCTCTACCTGCCAATATATAGTCCGAAGTTTCAGATACCCACTTTTTAGTAAATATCCCTGCGCTAACCATTATTAGAGCAAAGATAACAAACATTATACTAAAAACAATCTGTGTGTCCATTTCCCTCCCACCTTTCTTTGATTTTTATCATTTAACCCTCGATATGAGATATCCCTTATAAACTACGGAAACTACTAGTCAACTATAGCTATAGCCCTTATCCAGCCTGCACTTCCACCTTTTATTTTTATAGGCAAGCATATAAACTTAAATCCATATGGAGGCAATTTATCTAAGTTCGTTAATTTCTCAATATGGCAATATGCTTTTTCAATACCTGCAAAGTGACCTTCCCATATCAAAGATTTATCTTTTGTTTTTTGGAAGTCCTTAGCAATCAATCCCAATGGTCTATCCCAACTCCAGGCATCTGTACCTACAACATTGATCCCTTGATTAACTAGCCACAGAGTAACTTTTCTGCCCATACCGCATCCTGATGTTAGATATTCTTTTGTCCCCCATTTTTTGGATGCGCCTGTATTAACCAAAACTATATCTCCTGGTTTTAATTTGTAATTCATTTCTTCAAGTTTTTCTTCAAAATCTTCAATAGTTGTAGCATATCCATCCGGTTTATCTGTAAAATCTATAACTACTCCATTACCTATACACCACTCTAAAGGCACTTCTTCAATAGTCCATGATCTTTCCCCATTATTCATCGTAGGATGATAATGATATGGTGCATCTAAATGAGTTCCAGAATGAGATGACAGTTTTAGAAAATCAGTAGCCCAACCAAGACCATTTGGTAAATCATCCTTGGTCGCGCCGGGAAAAAAGCTCAACATTTCTTCAACCGAATCCTCATGTCTCTTATATTCAATTTCAGGAATCATCATAGGTGGGTCACTCGGCAAACCACTTTCAATTGCAATACTTAAATCAATAATCTTTGACATTTTCATGTCCTCCTTTTTTATTTATTTTTTTAAATTTAATATTTCCCTTGCTTCATCCGGTGTGGCAACTTCATTGCCACTTTCCTTTATAATATTTGCAGCACGAACAACTAATTGCTTATTGGATTTTGCTAATTCACCTTTTGAAAACATTACATTGTCTTCCATTCCTACCCTTATATGACCACCCATCGCTATTGTAGCCAACATTATTGGAACATGCCCTTTACCAACACCCAATGCTGACCATGTGGATTGTGTCAGTATAAGATTTTTTAAGAAAACCAGATTTTCAACTGTTGCAGCCATACCTCCTGCTGCACCTAAAACAAATTGGAAGTGTAGTGGAGCTTTTAATACTCCTTTTTTCATGTAATAAAGAGCGTTATATATCATACCAGCATCAAAGACTTCTATTTCTG
>DUOC01000213.1 GCA_012839065.1 Thermoanaerobacterales bacterium
ATATAATACAGTTTGCAGTGATTAATAGGGATAGAGTTCTGAAATAGTCTATCCCTTTTAATATAAATACATAATTTACGTGAAAATCCTAATATTTCTTGTAATCTTTACTTTTTTGTAGTAATATCTTGACTTTTTCACCTAGAACAGAAAAAATAAGCCTGTATTCTTTGTAATATAAAGGATACAGGCTTTTCATTTACATCATAAAGTTGTTATACTACAATCTAATTTTTCATTTGCGAAATAATCTTTTTAATTTCTCCCAATGTCATAAATCTCTTTGAAAAATTAATACCTACAGTCTTACCTAAATCTTTAACTATCTCATTGTAATAATCAAACATATAATAATTTTTATCTACATATGTTCCTGTAATATTCCTCATTTCATCAATTAAAGTTTTAGTCGTATATTTTTCATCTGTATTCATCTGAATTAATCTAAGTAAAAGTAACGACACAAAACATGTTAGGAAATGGGCTTTGATATGCTCTTTTTTAGATAAATATACTGGTCTTGTTTTTAATTCACTTTTAGTAATTTTAAAAGTTTCTTCTATCCTCCATAAATTTCTGTAAGCATCTAATATTTCTTGATTTGGCATTTCTAATTCACTAGTTACAATTGCATAATATCCATCAAATTTCTCTTCTTCCTTAATTTTTTCCTCATCAATCGAATGAATATCAGTATATTCATAGATTTCACCAGTATTCTTGTCAACAGGTGTAGATATAATATATTTAAATGATCCTTTTTTGAGCATTTTACCATTTTTGGTGTTATTAATTAACTTTTTAGCCTTTTCAATTGCTTTTTCTCTTTCATATCTTGCTCTTTCAGCATAATCTGGACTATAAAAAACTACTTGTTTTTGTTCAATTGGTACTTGAACTTTTTTCCCTGAAACATTTTCTACCCAAATATTAGTAGTGATAATTCTTGATTTTATCTTAAATCCGTCAGAAAATTCTTCATAACCTTCATCTGATAGAACATATTCTTTTAAATCTGCATTAGCGCCACGAACTGTTTGAGAATAAATGTATCCGTTTTTATGTAAGATGTTGTAAGCAATATTCTCACCTGTATTCATACCTTTATCAGCAACAACAATAATACGACCTAAACTGTAATCATCTTTTAAATCATTAAGAACAGGCATCAAGGTAGAGCAATCATTAGTATTACCTTCAAATAATTTGTAAGTAATAGGCAAACCTAAATTATCCATTAATAATCCCATTTGAATAACAGGATTAGGTCTATGTTCTTTTGAAACCCCTTTTTTTCTAAAATCATCAGGTTCTTTAATTTCAAAGTAATAATTAGTAACATCATAGTAAACATTACTAGTATCCCTGCCATAAGTCATACGAATCATTTCATGAATATGCAGAAGTAAATCATCTTTATAAAAATTAAAATAATCAAGGGCTCTATATACATCATTAATACCAAAATTAAAATCCAAAAAATAATTATCCATATTTTCAAAAGAAGATTTTTTAGAACAAGGATCTAAAACTCTAGAATAAACAAGCATCTGAAAAATATTATTAAGAGAATAATCAATACTTAAATTTCTTTGCCTATTAATGAAAAAGTTATTTATCCTTAATTTATGATAGAAGTAGCTTAAAACAGAAAAACCTAAGTTTTTTCTTAAAACAGTAGAAGGATCAATGGTCTCATCAGGGGAAAAACTAAAATCTAAAGGCAGTTCTTTGTTTTTAGCTTCCTCAGTCATTTGTTTAGCCAATAAAGAAAAATGAGAAATAGGATCATCATATTCTTTTTCTAAATCATCGAGAAAACCTAAACTCTTAACTTTTCTTTGTTTAGGTTTTTTAGTCTCATGATCCCTATAACCTTCTACAATAGACAAATAGATTCGACCATTAGGCCTTTTATCTTTCTTTAAAAACATATTTATCACCTACTTCTAGTATATCATAGAATTACATAGAATAACAAGCAAAAGATTAAAATTTGACAAAAAATATTCCCTGTATTGCTCATAATTACAGGGTTTTATGGTTTATTATTTAGTTTTTAGGTGAGAAACTAAGGAATGTATATGAATGAAAAAACTTAAAATACGATATTTATTCGTATTATTATCTACAGTTTCTATAATTTTGTGCAAATTCCTCTAAAAATATTTTAAAACTCTTGACACGTTTTTCCCGTGATGTTA
>DUOC01000085.1 GCA_012839065.1 Thermoanaerobacterales bacterium
ATTGCAGGATTTATTTTTATTTTTGTTGAATAATAAATTATATGTGTTAGATTGCTTTTTATTTAAAAAAACAAGAATAGTCAGAGGTGATTTCTAATGAAACTTGGTATCTGTCAAATGTCAATTTCAGATGATATTGATCTCAACGCAAAAAAAATAGTAAATTTTCTTGATAAGGCGAGGGAGCAAGATATAGATTTACTTGTATTCCCGGAAATGTCTCTTACAGGTTATAATCCTGATATTATTTTAGCATCAAATTTAAATACTATTGTAGACAGCTGTATAAACCGGATAAGAGAAAAGGGCGATTCCCTAAAAATAGGTGCAGTGATAGGACACGCATATAACGAGGGAGATAAACTCTACAACAGGCTTTCTGTTATTTTACCCGGAGAAGGAATTTATACATATGACAAAATGCATTTAGTTCAGGCTGAAGGAAAATACTTTGAACCGGGGTCGAAATTTCTTACATTTACCTATAAAGATGAGATGTTTGGGGTAATGATTTGCCGCGACCAGAACGATCCAAAAATTGCAGAAGAGCTTGTAAAAAGAGGTGCTCAATTTATATTCATAATCTCGGCTCATTATTATAAACCTAAAGAGGCTAGATGGAAACTTGAAAAAAACAGAGCAATACCTATTACACGTGCGGTAGAAAACAGAGTGTACGTTTTACTGCCGAATACAGTAGGTTCTCATCTTGGAATGATAAGTCTTGGCAATAGTCTTATTGCCGATCCGGATGGGGCTGTAGTAGTATCTGCAGGGGAAAGTGAGGAGACTATTTTGTCTCTTTCTTTATATGAATTTGAAGAATGAGGGTAGCGGTTAGGGGCAATATTGCAATTTAGCAAAAGAGGTTATCAATTTAAAAGAAAATCTGAAAGGATAGGTCAAAATAGCTTTAAAGGATTTTTGCCGGCTTGTATAGTATAATTAACAATAGATTGAGATTAATGACAGGTGGTTTTGTAATGCATGAAATAGAAGGTATTGTTGAGAGAATAACGTATTTTAATGAAGAAAATAATTATACCGTAGCCAAAATACAGAGAAAAAACAAAGAGCATTTGACTACTATAGTAGGGCACTTCCATGCACTGAATGTAGGGGAAACTTTGAAATTGAAAGGCAGATGGGTGAATCACAGTGAATACGGAACTCAATTTAAGGTTGAATCTTATGAAATATCTGTACCTGCGACCCTTAACGGTATTGAAAAATATTTAAGTTCGGGGTTGATTAAGGGGATAGGCCCGGTAACTGCAAAAAAGATAGTTGATATGTTTGGATTGGATACTTTAGATGTCATCCAATATAATCCTGAAAGGTTGTTAGAAGTTGAGGGAATAGGTGAAAAGAAGTTGAAAGTGATAGTAAAAGCATATGACGAACAGAAAGATATCCAAGATGTTATGATGTTTTTGCAGTCCAATGATGTAAGCCCTACCTTTGCAGTTAAAATATATAAAGAATATAAAGAGAAAACGATAGAGTATATTAAAGAGAATCCATATCGCCTTGCTGATGATATATTTGGTATAGGTTTTAAAACTGCCGATAAAATAGCGCAAAAGCTTGGTATTGATCCAGCTTCAATGTACCGCATATCTTCCGGAATAAAATATATTATAAGCCAATTTTCTAATGACGGCCATACATATGTGCCTTTCGAAAAATTAATAAACAAGTGCTGTGAGATACTGGAAGTCAAACAAGAAGTTATAGAAGAAGCGCTTAGAGATCTTATCAAAAAAGAGATGGTCTTCGTTCAGCAGCTTGATGCCGATGGTAAGATAGGGATTTATCTTGCTCCGTTTTATTATGCAGAAAAAGGTGTAAGTGATAGAATCTATAAACTTGCCTCTCTACCATGTAGAAAACTGGAAATAAATATTGAAAAAGAGATCAAGGAAATTGAAAAGGAAACAAATGTTAAGCTGGGAATCGGGCAAAAAGAAGCTCTGAAGAAGATACTGGATAATAATGTATTGGTCATAACAGGAGGCCCCGGCACGGGGAAAACTACAACTATAAACAGTATCATAAAGCTTATGGAAAAACATAATATGAGGGTAATTTTAACGGCTCCCACGGGAAGAGCTGCAAAAAGAATGGCTGAGACTTCTGGAAGGGAAGCAAAAACAATACACCGTCTTTTAGAATACTCTTTTTCGAGAGGCGAGGGGATGTCTTTCAATAAGAATGAGGATAATCCTTTAGATGCAGATGTTGTAGTTGTTGATGAAGTTTCTATGGTAGATTTGATTCTGATGTATAATCTCCTAAAAGCAATAAGATATGGCACAAGGCTTGTACTTGTCGGTGATGTTGATCAACTGCCTTCGGTTGGAGCTGGTAGTGTTTTAAATGATATTATCGAAAGCGGATGTATTCAAACAGTACACTTGAATGAGATATTCCGGCAGGCACAAGAGAGTATGATAGTTTTAAATGCTCACAGGATAAACAAAGGGGAATTCCCCTTGCTAAATATAAAAGAAAAGGATTTCTTCTTTGTGCAGAGGGAAGATCCGCTTGACATATTAGAAATCATAATACAGCTTTGCTCTGTAAGACTGCCGCGCTTTAATGGATGTCATCCCATAGACGATATACAGGTGCTGACTCCCATGAGGAGAACAGTAATCGGCGTGAATATGTTAAATGAAAACCTGCAAAAAGCCCTCAATCCCCCATCTACCCATAAATCAGAGAAGAGATACGGAAGTGTGGTTTTTAGAGAAGGGGATAAAGTTATGCAGATAAAAAATAATTATAACAAAGAGGTTTTTAATGGCGATATAGGCAAGATTATTAAAATAGATAATGAAGAAAGTGAGATTACAGTTAGGTTCCCTGATGTTGATGGTGATAGAGATGTGATTTATGAGCCTTATGAACTGGAAGAGCTTACTCTCTCTTATGCTGTATCTGTCCATAAGAGTCAGGGTAGCGAATACCCGGTAGTAGTAATGCCAATTTCTACACAGCATTACCTTATGCTGCAGCGGAACCTGCTGTATACGGCAGTAACCAGGGCAAGGGAACTCGTTGTCCTTATTGGAACGAAAAAAGCACTTGCAATAGCAGTTAAAAATAATAAAATTGCTGAGAGGTATTCCTATCTCAGCCGCAGGATAGCGGATAATTTTCAAACCGGAATGTGAGGAGAGTGTATATGAATATCAGGGAAATTGTTATGGGCGGTTTTTTTATCGCTTTGGGTGTAGTAATGCCTATGGCTTTCCATGCCCTTAATTTAGGCAAGGTTTTTCTGCCGATGCATATACCTGTTTTGCTTTCAGGTTTTTTTGCTGGTCCTATTATAGGTTTATTGGTAGGGCTTATTACTCCTTTATTAAGCTCTGTATTGACGGGGATGCCCCCATTTATGCCTCCTATTGCACAGGGTATGATGGCTGAACTAGCGACTTATGGTTTTCTTACGGGTTTTTTATATCGTCATTTTAAACTGAATTCAGTCTTATCCCTTATAGGTGCTGTATTTTTTGGAAGATTAATATACGGTTTATTTGGTGCATTTATGTTCCCTATTTTCGGTTTGGAAGGGATATCACCAATTTACCCCATTACAGGAGGGATCATCACAGGGCTTCCGGGAATAATACTTCAATTTGTAATTGTTCCTCCTACTGTTTATTTTATTGAAAAGAGTTTGGCTTTTAAAGGTATTGCAAATGATTAAAAAAATGCCCGATTTAAGGGCATTTTTTAATCATTATATCCAATATGGTCTCATCAGTATTTGTCATGCCTTCTGTAGATACCCTGCCTAAATTTTTTATCGATTGTTCGGTAGTTTTATCAATTATACCGTCATTATGTGAGATAAAGATATTATTAAGCGCCATTAAAGCCGCATCTACTGCTGCTTCAGTGGAAATGACGAGTTTAAAGGCACACCCGGGTTTGCCACCGTCACAGATAATCCCGGTGATTCCACCGACCATATTTTTAACTGCACCTTCAATCTGTGTAAGATTACCACCTAAAATGTAGGTAATACCTGCACTGGCACCAAGCCCTGCTGCAACACCGCAGCCACATACAGGTGAAAGCAATCCGGTAAAAGCTTTTACATAAATGGTAACAAGGAGACTTAAAGTAACACCGCGGATAATTTTTTCTTCATCTATATTTTTTGCTTCACCAATTGCGGCTATGGGAAGTGTGGCCATAAGTCCATGATTACCGCTGCCGGCACAACTCATAACAGAAAGAGGATATCCTGTCATACGCGCATTACAAGCAGCATATGTTATTTTTTTTGCATATTCCTTATAATATATATTATTATTGTTTTTTCCGTTCTCGAATATATCATCTATTGTCGGGTGTTCTTTAATACCTGCATCGGCTAATTTTCTATTCATTTCTATTGCGTGTTTGACAAGATTAAGGTTAGTGAGCGGTGTATTATTTGAGAACGCTACAAAATCAGCAATTGAGAATTTTTTTATGGTTTCACAAGATGGTATTTTCCCTTGCGAATCAGGCATGTCTTTGAAAAGTATTTCTTC
Organism: Thermoanaerobacterales bacterium; assembly: GCA_012839065.1. Lineage (GTDB taxonomy): Bacteria > Bacillota > Thermosediminibacteria > Koleobacterales > Koleobacteraceae > DUOC01. The sequence continues at coordinate 4,554 of DUOC01000085.1, forward strand.
ATTTTTTTGCATGAGAACGATATTATCATGTTTGCCCATTATGATGACTTTTGCACTATTTTTTTCATTTTTTGCAGTAACCTGAATGTAAAGTCCGTTTATTTCTTCATCTGCAGATATACTTATAATATCTTTTTCTATTAACTCCGTAGCTTTATATATGTGTTTTTCATTTATATCTTTTAGTACTTCAAGTTTATTTTCGGTCTTACCACAAACTAAAGCAAGGGCAGCGGCAGTTTTTAGTCCTTTTTGATCTGTTCCCGGTATACCAACACCCATGGCATTTTTAAACACGTTTTTGTCTACAACGATTTCTATTTTTTCTACAGAACCATCTAATAAATCTTTTGCTGCAGAAACAGCATAAGCTGCAGCTATAGGTTCAGTACAGCCTAGAGCAGGTTTCACCTGTTCTTTTAATGTTTCTAAAATAAATGTATTATTTTCCATGTTTCTGCTCCTCCTGTGTAATAAAATAATTGCATAATTATGATTTCAGAGTAGAAGGCAGCTTTGGGAAGATAACGGCACCTCATAAGAGTTTCTACACCGGAATCAATTATTATATAATTGCAAATTCCATGCCAATAACAAAAACCCTGTCAATAATGCATGCTGCTGTTATTGACAGGGTTTATTTTTATCAAATATGATAATTTATTTATGCTATTTTTGAATTTATCGTATGTTTACTTTAATACAGTTAGATTATTCAAGATTATCATTAATAAGAATTAATTGTCATATTTGATAATCGTGTTCTTTTAATTTACGGTAAAAGGTAGCTTGGCTTATCTTTAAATGCTCTGCTATTTTTTTCTTTGACTCGGTATCATTTCCATATATATCTATGAGATTTCTTATGATTTTTCCTTCATATTCTCTTACCAACTCTTTTAATCCTTTTTTTGCAAGATAGGGTTTTTCCTTGCTTATCATTTTCTTTGATATGGTTTCAAGTGATAAAATTGTGGTTTTCTCAAATATTACTCCGTATTCTATCAAATTTTCTAATTCTCTTACATTGCCGGGCCATGAATAATTTATAAGTGCGTTCTTAACTTCATCTGATATGTTTTTAATGTTTTTATTATATATGTTAGAATATCTATCTAAAAACTCTTCTGCCATTAAAAGTATATCTTCAGGTCGTTCTCTTAAAGGAGGTATATGAATAGGTACAACGTTTAAACGGTAAAAAAGGTCTTCACGAAATTCACCTTTCTTAACCATTTCCCACAAGTCTTTATTGGTTGCTGCTAATATCCTTATATCAATTTTTATAGGTTTATTGCCACCCACTCTGACAATTTCCTTGTCTTGAATTACTCTTAAAAGCTTAACCTGCATATGAAGCGGCAGATCACCTATTTCATCAAGTAAAATAGTTCCCCCGTGGGCTATTTCCAGCTTGCCGATTTTACCTTTTGGGTCCGCTCCGGTAAATGCGCCCTTTTCATATCCGAAGAATTCACTTTCCATAAGGCTGTCCGGTATGGCACCACAGTTTATAGGCAGGAAAACCTCATTTTCCCTTGGGCTTTCATAATGTATTGCCCTTGCGAAAAGTTCTTTCCCTGTGCCGCTTTCTCCTAACAGCATAACTGTTACTTCTTGAGAGGCAATTTGTCTTGCCTGTTCCTTTACTTTTAAAAAAGAAGGGCTAATGCCAAGGATTTCATCAAATGTCATTGATCCGGGTTTTTCGCTTATTTTTAGTATGGATCGGTGAAGCTTGTTAAAGTCTTTAAAAGTAGCTACTGCTCCGGTATTTTCAGAGTTGAATATAATAGGTTTTGCTGATAGTAGAAACCGATATCTGTTGTTGTTAACATCTAATATTTCTTCCTGTTCTTTTATTTCTTTTTTTGTTTTCAAAACCTTTGTTATACTATTTTTATTCAGGATATCATCGATATTTTTTCCTGCAGCATCTTCTTCCTTTATACCCAGGATTTCCTTTGCCCATCTGTTTATACAAAGGGTTTTTCCATTGTGATCAACAGCTATGATTCCTTCATCTACAGCGTCAATAATTGTTCGAAG
>DUOC01000086.1 GCA_012839065.1 Thermoanaerobacterales bacterium
CCTTTTTTGGCTTCGATTCTATCTTAAAAATCCCGCCACATCTTTCAACTGCTGCCTTAAAAAGGGGTATCCCAAGTCCAACTTTCCTTGTTGTTCTGGTTGTGGTAAATGGATCATCAACACTTTCTAACAAGCTTTTATCCATACCTGCTCCATCATCGATTATTTCTATTTCCAGAATATTTTTTCTGATACTCTCCCTGATAATAATCTGAACAAGACTGGCTTTAGCCGAAATAGAGTTTTCTACGATGTCCATGATATGCATTGATAATTCACGCATAGCCCTAAATCACTACTTGTATTTTTCTAAAATTTCCGGTACCTTTTCTTCTGTCATTCTTCCATAAACATCATCATTGATTATTACCACCGGAGCCAATCCACATGCACCTACACATCTTGTTGCTTGAAGGGAATATTTGGTATCTTCTGATGTTTCTCCTACTTCAATATTTAGTTCTTTTTTGATCCTTTCCAATACCTTTGAAGCACCTCTAACATAACATGCAGTCCCTAAGCAAACACTTATCTGGTATTTCCCCTTAGGTTCTAGATTAAAGTGATGGTAAAAACTGACTACCCCATATACCTCACTTAAAGGCAAATCTACTTTCTCAGCTATATGCTTCTGGACTTCTAGAGGGAGATATCCAAAGATTTCTTGGGCTTTATGAAGCACATTTATTAATGAGCTTTTTTTATCTTCGATCTCGTCGATGAATTCATCTAATAACTGAAATCTCTCATCTTCAGCCGTAATGTTTTTATTCACTGCCATTGTGCATCCTCCTTTTCTAATAATCAGTTAATTCGAGCATAATTAACATGCAAATATAATACCACATATAAAATATTTATTAAACTGTTAATATGTATAGTATTGTCTAATGATACCAATACCATAGCATCTATTATTCATACTCCAAATAAGCCAAAAAAAATTTAGACTGTCTAATACTCAAACAATCTAATCCAAACATTTTAAGCTTTCAATCTAACCATCCTCCCCATTGTATTTTTCAGAGCAAGAACAAATTCATCAAAAGTTAGCTCATTAAGGTAAAAAAACATCCCATTTTCACCAATTTCACCTAATGTATGGGCATCAGAAGATCGCGTAAGTGTAAAATCTTCTAGAAAAGGGTATTTTTTTGTAGCATTAACCAAATTGCATGATTTAGAAATTTCAACAGCTGATATTTCCAAATCATTAGGAATAAACCCCAAATTATAAATCAGGCTGTTATAAGGCTTATCAATGTGAGAAGGAATACATATCCCGCCAATGCTGGTTACATATTTCACGATCTCATCAAGAGAAATATTCGTTGATGAGATAAGCAGTTTATCTTCTTCGTCAATTATTCGCCCCATAAAATCTACAACCAATTGATCTCCAAAAACTTGTTTATCATTTTTTATAGAAGGTAAATGATTGTATACCTTCTCTTGAAGGTCCATAAGCCCTTCCGGGTCTCTAAAATAGCATAAGATATGCACCTCTTCTTTAGTGCTTATTTCCATCCCGGGAATAATTAATAGGTTAGGCTCTAAAGGCTGTTCATAAAAAGCCTTGATATTCTTAGCAGAATTATGATCTGTTATCCCTAAAATATTTAGTCCGGATAATCTTGCCATATTTATTATATTCACCGGGATCATATCATTATCACTACAAGGTGATAAACATGTATGAATATGAAGATCTGCAGCATATTTTTTCATTTCATTTAACTACCTATACCCAGTTTATATAATAAGCCTGATATCTCAAAAGAATTCTTATCAGTAGTTAAAATACATACTTTTTCTTGCTCACTTTTTTCTCTTGTCTTTGGCTCAACATTAACCCCTTCTGCTACAATAATACCTGCCAAATCTAATAGGCTGGCTATTGCTACAATATTCTGATGACTTTGGACAGTAACCCAAAGGCTTCCTTCTTTAGCATGGGACATTACCCAGCTTAGAAGATCTGATGTATAACCGCCTTTTATCTCTCTGTTTAGAAGCTTCTCGCCCGTTAAAACCTTTAAGTCAAGCTCTTCTACAACCTGCTTTAGCTTCAATCCCAATTGTTAGTCCCCTCCTCTTCAGGTTCTTTAATCCCCATCGCCGGTGGAACTGTTTTCGATAAAGCAACCATTTTCTCCGCTAGCTCATTTACCCTTTCTTTTAGTATTATAATACAATCAAGCTCCTGAGCATAGCCTCTTACAATATCTTCTGCCAGTGCTTGACAATTAGGGGCTCCACATGCACCACAGTCAAGCCCCGGTAGATCTTCTAATATCTTTTCCATATGCTTCATTTTTTCTACTGCCCTACCCAGGTTTTTATCCAATGGTTGAATAGGCTTGGGCTTAATTTCTTCTTTAAGAAAATATTCTCCTTTTTTATAATCAGCTAATACTTCATCACAATCAACACTAAATTTTTGGCCATATCTCCTGGCAATTCTTTCTAACTTAATCCTGGCAATAAAACGGTTCTCAACAGTTAAAGCGCCACCTATACATCCGCCAATACATGCCTGGCATTCGATGTAATCCATATTATTCAGCTTACCCATCTCAACCTCTTCCAAAACATTTATTACATTGTGGATACCATCGACAGACAGACGATTACCATAATCAACCGCATGTTTTTCTCCTCCCGATACCCCCCAAATTATGCCTTGTCCTGAAGATTTCTGAAGATTTTCTAAATCTGCTTCATTGATAGAGCTTAATTTCTTTATAATTTCCGAATAAATTTGTGTGATAGAAAACGCTCCGTTAATATATGATTTTTTTACACCAACGGGACGCAATATTGAAGTTACTTTTGCAGGACATGGGGTAATAAAAAAAACCCCGATATCTTTGTCTCGGTATCCTAATTGCACTCCATATTCTCTAGCTTTCTTCCCTGCAATTTCCATAGGTGAGTTTATAGGAATAATGTTTTCAATAAGTTCAGGGAAACGAACTTGTATTAACCTAATAATTGCAGGGCAGGAGGATGAAATACTTGGCGCTGTTCTGTCATTCTTTTTAAGGTAATTGGTTATTGCAATAGAAACTCGTTCTGCTGCCTCAGCAACTTCATATACATAATCAAACCCTATTGCTTTTAATGCATTAAGTAGAATATTAATATCTATATCTTCACTAAACTGACTATAAAAAGCAGGGGCGGGTATTGCAATATTATATTTATAATTTGATAATGTTTTTAGATCGTCTGTAGAAGCGATCTTCGCATGATGGGGACAAATGCGGATACATTCTCCGCAATCGATGCATTTTGATTTTAATATAGCAGCCTTGCCTCCCCTTACCCTAATTGCTTCGGTAGGACAGTTTTTAATACAATTAGTACACCCGCGACATTTATCTTTGTCAAGTGTAACCGAATGGTAAATATCTCTCATTTGCTCACCAGCTTTTTAAAAAAATATAACGATCATAACTTTTGTGCCTTTTCCAATATCGGAATGGATTTCAAATTGATCAGAGCACTTTTTCATATTAGGAAGTCCCATTCCGGCTCCAAAACCCATTTCTCTTATTTGTTCTGTGGCAGTAGAATATCCTTCTTGCATCGCCAATTCTACATTTGGAATCCCTGGTCCCTCATCAACGGCAATAATTTTAATATGATCTTCGGCAACATAAACTGATAAAGTTCCTCTATTGGCATGCAGGACTATATTCATTTCTGTTTCATAGCTTGCTATAGCAACCCTTCTAATTATTGAATACCCAATTCCCAACTGCTTTAATTTGCTTTTGATTGTACTTGAGGCTTCACCTGCACTATCAAGATTCCCACCTGAAATATCGAAGCGCATACTCATAAGAAATTTACCTTTATGATTTTTGTCTTTTCTATCAGCATATAAATATTTTTTATCACTTTTGTAAGATTTCAACCTGACTGCTCCCCTTAATACCATGTTTATACAATATTCCACATGCTTCATACATTGGTAATTCAGTTAATAAAAGAGGTATATCCAGCTTTTCCGCTAATTCTATTACCTCACTTTCCGGTCTCTTGCCGCGAACAAAAACTATTGCACTGATGTCAATCATTTCGGCTGTTCTAACTACCTGAGTATTTGTAAGCCCTGTTAGCAAAAGTGAATTTTCTTTCGCTAACATCAAAACATCGCTCATCAGATCAGCAGCTCCAGCCGAATACACTTTAAAATCAGTGGGGAAATCCCATAATTCTTCGGCTTTTAAAACCTCCATAATTTCTTTTAGCTTCATTAAAAATGCCCCTTAATTAAATTTAAATTACAAAATAATTTTTTTAAAATTACTTACTATATAAATTTTTATTTTGGATATTAAACGTTAATACTTCTAATTGTGAAGCTAAATCTACTCTTCTTATTATAACATCGCTTGGAACACTAATAGATATTGGTGCGAAATTTATTATTCCTTTAATACCTGCTTTCACTAAATCATCTACAACTTCTTGAGCATTTATTGCAGTTACTGCTACTATTGCTAAATTAATATTAAACTCTTTAACAGTTTTTTCAAGATCTCTTTTAATGTCAAGGATTTTCTTGTCTCTTATTATTTTACCTATCTTATTAGGATTATTATCGAAAACAGCCACAATATCAAAGCCCCGTTCTGAAAAACCTTTATAGTTTATTAAAGCGCGCCCTAGGTTGCCAGCTCCAATCAATGCAATATTCCACCTCTTGTGCAGCCCAAGAATCCTCATTATGTTTTCCTTCAGGTCTTTAACATTATAGCCAACACCGCGCGTACCAAACTCACCAAAGTAAGCTAGATCTCTTCTGACTTGAGCTGGGGTGATTCCAATTTTTTTCGCTATCTCATTTGAAGATACAGTAACAACCCCATTTAGTTCTTCCAACTCAAGAAAACGAGAATAAATCGAAAGCCTATTTATGGTTGCTTCAGGTATTTTACATTTTTTCATTTTATCACTTCCAATTCCCTTGTGAAAAGTATAACATATACACATGTGTTTTTCAATATACTATATGTCTGAGTTAATAATAAATATGCTGTTCTCATAAAATTATAGTAGGAAATCATTTCACAACCAATTAATTGAAAATAAATTATATCATAATAAAATTTAGATGTTTGTTATTATATTTTAATGTATAATAAAACTAGTGGTTTTTATTAATCTATCCCAGATGTTTTTGAGCAAAGCGAAAGGAATGATTTGTAAAACTGAAATTTAACAATATTGAATTAGATTCAAGTTTAATAAAAATTGCTTTGCTGATAATAGGGTTAATACTCGCATATTTTTTCTTGGTCAAACTAATCTATATATTTCTACCTTTTATTATAGCTATAATCATAGTCCTAATTATAGAACCCCTTGTATCATTTTTTGAAAATAAAATGAAACTGCCGCGGGGGATAGCAGTTTTTATATCTTTAAGCATCTTTTCCGTACTGGTCATTCTTATTTTAATGGTTCTCGGTTCAAGTATATATGTTGAATTAAATAAATTATATAAACATTTGCCGTATTATTCACTTCAAATATATAAACAGGTTGAAGAAATAATTAACATTATTGAAAAATTTTATACAAACCTGCCGCCCGAAATCGAGACTTTTATTAAGGATGCTGTTAGTACATTATTAAATGTAGTAACAAGCTTGGTTAGCAGTATTGCAAAACTGCTCATAGAAATTATTTGGAAGATACCTAATTTCTTTTTATTAATTGTTGTTACATTGATCTCCTCATTTTTTATGAGTAAGGATAAAGACAAAATTATTACTTTTTTATACAGGCAGATTCCTTCTGCATTTATTGATAAGTTGGGCATGTTAAAAAGTGATCTTTTATTTGCGTTTGTTGGCTATATCAAAGCACAGTTAATATTAATGTGTTTTTCATTTATTTTAAGTGCTGTAGGGCTTAAAATAATAGGTATTGACTATGCGGTTTTAATTGCCTTAATCATAGGTATTGTTGATGCGTTTCCTATCTTGGGAACCGGTTCTATCTACGTTCCATGGATATTTGTTAATGTCTTTTTGACCAACTTTAAACTGGCATTATATCTTACAATCCTTTATGGGATAGTTTTGTCTACCAGATCACTTCTCGAACCAAAAGTTTTAGGCAGTCAAATTGGCCTCTATCCACTTGTTACTTTGTTGTCAATGTATATTGGATATCAGATTTTCGGCGTAATCGGATTAATAATAGGGCCAATCACTGCTATTATTATAAAAGCATTACAGAAAATGGATGTTATACCTAAATGGAAATAAAATATAGGAGGATTAGCTTTTGAAAAATAACAGACTGGAATACTTAATCAAAGCTGCACTAATAGGTGCTATCTATTTTATAATTACAATAATATTTGCACCTATAAGTTATGGACCTATACAGATAAGAATTTCAGAAGCTTTGACGGTGTTGCCCTTCTTGACTCATGCTGCAGTACCGGGGCTTTTTATTGGGTGTATATTAGCTAATATATACGGCGGATACGGAATCCATGATATAATTTTTGGCAGCCTTGCAACACTTATAGCTGCTTACCTTACTTATAAAACACCTTCAAAAATTCTTGCGCCAGTACCACCAATTATAATTAATGGACTTATCATTGGATCGATGCTCCACTTTTTATTACAGGTTCCCCTTATTGCTACAATTTTATATGTTTCTCTTGGGGAACTGATTGCGTGTTATTTTCTGGGGTATCCCTTACTCCTTTTATTGGAAAGAAGATTTAAAGATTTGTTTTAACGGCATCTGATATAACTTCTTCTCTAAGTTCACGCCAGATTTTTTGGTATAGTGCTATAAAAGTAGAATCGGACCGAATTTCAGAAAAATCTCTTGGTCTTGATAAGTTTACTTCAATAACAGACTTTACTTTACCCGGTATAGTTGTCATTACTATAACTCTATCTCCCAGTAGCAATGCTTCATCTATGCTGTGTGTAACAAATATTGTTGTTTTTCTCGTCTCTTCCCATATTTTAAGAAGTTCCTGTTGAAGTATAATTTTATTCTGCTCATCTAATGAACCAAAAGGCTCATCCATTAATAGGATCTCCGGATCGCTGGCAAAAGCCCTGGCTACACTCACCCTCTGCCTCATACCCCCTGAAAGTTGGTGAGGATAAGCCTTCTCAAAACCTTCTAAACCCATTTTACTTAAGTACTCTCCTGCGATTTCATAACGTTCTTTCTTGCTGACCCCCTGCATTTTTAAACCATATGATGCATTATCGATAACCGTCATCCACGGAAAGAGGGAATCACCTTGAAAAACCATCGAATTCAAAGGCTTATCAGACGGTTCTCTTTTTATTGTCAAATTACCGCTCGTGTGTTCTTCAAGCCCTGCAAGTATACGTAATAGAGTACTTTTACCACAACCGCTCGGGCCAACGATACACAAGAATTCTCCATTATATATAGATAGATTTAAATCTTCCAGAGCTTTAATATAGCTTGAATCAAGTTTAAACACTTTACTTACATTCTCAAGTTTTATTATATATGTATCATGACAGGGCAAAAATAACACCTCCTTTACAAATTTATTCAGCTTCTGTATTTTTCCATGGAATAACCAGTTTTTCTATCAGATCTAATCCATAGGAGAAAATAAAACCCAAAAAAGACATTACAATTAATGCTGAAAACATTGTTTCAATATCAAACATATCATATGCCCTCCATATCATCCAGCCTATTCCTGCTTTAGCCGCAGAAAGTTCAGCAGCTACAATCAGCAATAAGGCTGTTCCCATTGCAACCTTAAACCCTGCAAAAATCATAGGTAAAGCCCCCGGGAAAGCTACCGTAAGATAGAATTCTTTTTTCCCTGCACCATAGTTTTTTGCTACATCCAGATAAATCTGTTCTATATTTAGCACCCCTGACATTGTATTTATAAGCACTAAATAAAAAACTCCAAGTGCAATAATAACTAATTTTGAAACTTCACCAAGACCAAAAATTATTAAAATCAAAGGCATTAAAGCCAGTTTAGGTATCGGAAATGTAGCAGACACAAGCGGTTGAAAGAAAGATCTAACAAAAGGGAAAAGCCCCATTGATAAGCCTAGAACCATACCTGGTACAGCCCCTAACAGAAAACCTAAAATTATTCTCTTTATACTGATCCACATATGGAATAATAATTCCCCTGATATTAATAGAGGCAGCATGACCTTCAGTATAAGAAGCGGAGATGAGAATAGACGTTCATCTATAATATGAAACCTTGATAACATCTCCCATAAAATCAAAATTAAAATGGGGGATAATATTGAAAGTTTTTTAATCATGGAATTTTGCAATACCCCACCTCCTAAAAAATGATTAGGGGGCTAGGGAACAACAGCCCCCAAGATTTTATTCGTATTTCCCTAATACTTCTAATACTGCATCGACGTATTGATTATCTAAAACTTCTTCTAATGTAAGAGTCCCTCCAATAAGCAGCTCCCTGTTTTCATACCATTCTAAGTCAAGAGCTACTCCTTTTTCTCTTACATAGCCATTAGGGTTTAAACCGGTTGGATACATTTTTCTATGAATTTCGGGATCTGTTACTACTGAATATTCCGCCAGAATATCAATGATTTCATCTTTATTAATGTTTTTGAAAAATGCATCATTATAGTCGCGTAAAGATTTTATATATGCTACCATAAATCTTTTTGCAACTTCAGGTCGTTCCATAATGCTTTTACCGTATATAAGAAGTGCTGTCTGAGCATCAGGATCATACTCTGAAGGATCTTTCCACGGGTCGATAAGCTCAAGCTCAATCCCTTGAGTTACAAAAGGCTCTATAAGCATTCCGGCATCAATGCTTTTATTCCCCAAAGCCATTAAAATATCTGGAAATGATCTAATTACTTGAAGATCAACATCATTGGTGGTCATGCCACCCTGATTAAGTACCCTATCCAAAGCTATTTCATCTAAAGATGCAGTACCTACTATCGCAATTTTTCGTCCGCGAAGGTCTTCATAATCATTAATTTCATCGACCAAATCTTTCCTTATTACAAGCCTGTAGTATCCCATTCCGGCAACATTATGACCTTTATCTGCTACAATTTTTATCGGTATACCTCTCAAAATAGCGTTAAATAAACCTGAAGCTGTAACTGTAGCCCCAACATCCAATTGCCCCGCTGCAAGGGAGTTAATCATCTCCTGACCCGTATTAAACTGTGAATATTCTATATTAATACCCAAATCTTTGTAATACCCTTTAGCGATACCAATTAGAATACCTGCATCTGAAACTGCTTGTTTCATACCTACAGTTACTGTAACTTCTTGCGGCAGCGGGCTTAAGATATCTTCTTTAATATCAGTTTCTTCGGCTTTTTGAACGCAGCTGCATCCCGCTGTTAATAATGCTATAACAAGCATAAACACAATTAAAATTCGAAATTTCATCACTTCTCCTCCTTGAAAAACATATTCTTTTAATATTTTATTTATTTGTATGGATTTTGGTTACAATCAATAATTATTTTCTCGTATAACTCATTTTCGCTTAATGAAAGCTCTAACTGCTTTGCGATCTTTAATAAATCAATATACCTTGTCCTCGCCCCATTTATTTCATGAATAATATTATCAATATATGAGTTGCAGTTTTCTGTATACTTAAACATCTCTTCGATCTGTTTAAGTTCTTTTAGGGCTTTTTCTATTTTCTGAAACAATTCATCTTTCTCCATGTTTTGTTCCCCCCATTATATAATTTTATGCAGGTTATTGGAAAAAGTGTTTTATGTACAGAAAAAAACGGGTATGCTTTTAATGCATAACCCGTCCTAATATCAGAGACCTGACTTTGCCTATCATATATATTGAGCCGGTAAAACATAATAAATCTTGGCTGCTTGACATGCTCAATGCTCTTTCTACAGCTTTTTCTATATCATTTTCTACAATGCAATTGATACCGTATTTTAAAACCTCCCCTGCTAAATCTTCTGCTTTCAGTGCCCTATGACTTTCAGGTTCTGTAGCTATAACAAGATCTGCCAGGGGAACTATCTTCTCTATCATAGCCTTATAGTTTTTGTCCTTCAAGATGCCTAATATAAGTATTAAATTCTCAAACTCTAAATCGTTTTTTAATACACTGTTTAAAATATCCATACCGGCTGGATTATGTGCTGCATCAATTAATATCCTAGGAGTTCCCGATATCATCTCCAACCTGCCGGGCCAGCGTGCCTTATAGAGCCCGTTTACTACAGCATCCTTAGGAATTTTTATGCCTCTCGTCATTAAAGTCTCCACAGTGCCTACAGCAACAGCCGCATTAACTACCTGGTGTCTACCTGCTAATTTAATTTTTAAGTTTTTATACTCTCCACATAGACCCTTTAGATCAAAAACAGAACCTGATGATAATGAATAGTCTTTAATTTTATATGTAATATCTTTACCTACCATAAACAATTTATTATTTCTGTCCATGCAGATCTTTTGTATTACTTCATTAACTTCCTTGTTCTGTGGTGCAGTGACTGTCATGCCACCATTTTTGATTATACCGGCTTTTTCATATGCTATTTCTCCCAAGGTTTCACCTAAAATATCAGTATGATCGAAGCTTATAGGAGTTATAACAGAGGTAAGAGGTGTAATAACATTTGTTGCATCAAACCTTCCGCCCAGACCTACTTCTATAACCCCAATATCTATTTTTTCTCGGGAAAAAAAGTCGAAACCCATCGCTGTAATTATTTCAAAAACTGTAGGTTTTTCAAAACCTGCCGATATCATTTCTTCTGTAATATATTTAATTCTTGATATAAACCCGGCAACTTCTTTTTTAGGTATTTCGTTATTGTTTATCCGAATTCTTTCAGTGAATCTCTCTAAATATGGAGAAGTAAAGAGCCCGGTCTTATAACCAGACTCTATAAGAATTGAATTAATCATTGATGCTGTAGAACCCTTTCCATTAGTCCCTGCTATATGAACTGTATTAAAATTCGCATGAGGGTTTCCTAATAACTGCAAAAGATGCTTTATCCTCCACAACCCCAATTTGGAACCAAATTTGTTTAAATGGTACATATACTGAAGTGCATCTTCATACAACAATTTGTTATAAACCTCCAATTAGCTTATCAATTTAAGCCTTTCGATTACTTTATCCAGCTTATCTTGATAATCCTTTTTTTTGTCTTTTTCTTTTTCAACAACCTCATATGGGGCTTTTTTCAAGAACCCTTCATTTGAAAGTTTCTTATTAACTCTATTTAGTTCTGCCTCCAGATTCTTCTTCTCTTTCTCGAGACGTTTAATTTCTTTTTCAAAATCTAAAAGCCCTTCAAGTGGCAAATATATTTCAGCACCTGTTATAACTGCAGTCATGGCTTTTTCTGGGATTTTGTCCATATCTTCGATAAATTTTATTTCAGTGACACGTGCTAAATTTTTTATATAATCAATCCCTTCTTCTAAAACCCCTCTCGTTTTATCATTTGTTACCCTTATAACTACATTTGCTTCTTTTGAAGGATGTATATTCATTTCGTTCCTGATATTTCTTATTCCTCTTATTGCATCCATAATAAGCTCCATTTTTTCTTCATCTTCAGGGAAATTTAATTTGTCATCGTACAAAGGCCATTCTGATTTTATTATGCTGTCACCTTCATGAGGAAGATGCTGCCAGATTTGCTCGGTTATAAATGGCATAAAAGGATGCAGCAAGCGCATAATTTTTTCAAGACTTACTGATAACACATATTGGGCTGTTATTTTATCGTTCTTGTTATTGCTGTAAAGACGCTGCTTAGTAAGCTCTATATACCAATCACAAAACTCACTCCAAATAAAATCATACAGCTTTTGAGCTGCTATCCCTATTTCAAAATTATCAAGTGATTCTGTTACTTCATAAACTAGGGTGTTGAGACGGCTGATTATCCATTTATCCGATAGAGTCAGATCTTCAAATTTAGCCTTATCACCATTATAGCCTTCCAGGTTCATCAAAACAAATCTGGAAGCATTCCATATCTTGTTCGCAAAGTTTCTACTGGACTCAACCCTCTCCCAGTAAAACCTCATATCATTTCCCGGAGTGTTGCCTGTGCTTAAAGTAAACCGTAATGTATCTGCTCCATAATCTGATATAACCTCAATAGGATCTATACCGTTCCCTAAAGATTTACTCATCTTCCTACCTTGAGAATCCCTTACAAGACCCGTTACCAGAACATATTCAAAGGGAATTTCGTTCATAAATTCCAATCCTGAAAATATCATTCTGGCAACCCAGAAAAATATAATATCATAACCTGTAACTAATACAGATGTAGGATAAAAGTAGTTCAGATCATCTGTCTCATCGGGCCAGCCTAAAGTTGAAAACGGCCACAGTGCTGAACTAAACCATGTATCAAGTACATCAGGATCTTGAGTCAGGTTTTTACTTTTACATTTGGTACATTGTTCCGGATCAGTTTTTGATACAATAATTTCACCGCAATCATCACAATACCATGCAGGAATACGATGTCCCCACCAGAGTTGTCTTGATATACACCAGTCCCTTACATTCTCAAGCCAATTAATATATACTTTCGTAAACCGTTCGGGCACAAATTTTATTTTGCCTTCTTCCACTACTTTAATTGCCGGTTTTGCAAGGGGTTCCATTTTTACAAACCACTGTTTTGACATGAGGGGTTCAATAGCAGTATTACACCTATAGCAGTGCCCCACATTATGCGTCATATCCTCTATCTTTTCCAATAACCCAAGATTTTCTAACTCATCTACTACTGCCTTTCTGCATTCATATATATCCATGCCTTCAAATTTACCTGTCGCTTCAGACATCAGCCCTTTTTCATCTATAACTTTTATCTGTTCGATATTGTGCCTTAAGCTTATTTCAAAGTCATTTGGATCATGTGCCGGCGTTACCTTTACAGCACCTGTTCCGAATTCCGGATCTACATAATGGTCCGCTACTACAGGAATTTCTCTGTTCATTATAGGAAGTATAACGGTTTCCCCTACCCAATCCTTATAACGTTCATCATCAGGATGAACTGCCACACATGTATCACCTAACATAGTTTCAGGACGCGTAGTTGCTACAGTCAAAAACCTACTCCCGTCCTTTGAGTAATATCTTATATACCAAAGATGAGACTGTTCTTCTTTATATTCTACTTCAATATCAGACAAAGTTGTATGACACATTGGACACCAGTTTATAATATAATTCCCTTGATATATAAGCCCTTTTTCATACAGTCTAACAAAAACCTCTCTAACCGCCTTCGAGCAACCTTCATCCATAGTAAAGCGTTCCCTTGACCAATCACAGGAACATCCTAACCTTTTTAGCTGGTTAGTAATAGTACCCCCATACTTTTCCTTCCACTGCCATGCCCTTTCAAGAAACTTTTCTCTTCCCAAATCATATTTTGTTTTACCTTCTAAAGCAATACTTTCCCTTACTTTAGCTTCAGTAGCTATCCCTGCATGATCAGTGCCGGGCAGCCATAATGTTGAAAAACCCTGCATACGCTTCCACCGTATCAATATATCCTGAATTGTATTATTCAGGGCATGCCCCATATGAAGCTGACCGGTAACATTAGGTGGGGGTATAACAATAGTAAAAGGCTTTTGATCAAGATTTATTTCAGGTGTGAAATATCCCCCATCTTCCCAAAATTTATACCATTTTTCTTCCACTTTTTTTGGGTCATATACTTTTGGTATATTAGTATCTAATGTTTCCATACAATCCCTCCTCAAATAATTGCTGAAAATAAATAACCTCCCGTCCAAAGGACGAAAGGTTTTCTTCCGTGGTACCACCTTAATTCCTGCTTTTACCATAAAACAGGCGCTTACAAAATATATATTAACGGAATACCCGACTGGATCTACTAATTATTCAATCCAGCAGCTTAAGGGCGACCTTCGAGGAAATTTTACCGGAGAACCTTTCAGCCTGTGGATCCTCCTCTCTAAAGGAAATTTCCTTCTACTCCTCCCTATCATTGCAGTTATTATATAGTATTTCCTTTAATTATACATTACTTAAATGAAATGTCAATATTATGTGCCCTTGCTTGAGTTTCCGTAATAAAAAATTATGATTATGATATAAATTTGATTTTATGGAGATAAAATATGTCTAAAAGGGTGCAAAAACCTATAAATAACACTAAAAACATAGAAAAGCCCCTGAATGTTTAGTATAATTAATTTGTAACAAAAAATCCTACTAAACAAAATCAAAGGAGGCTTTTCTATGTACTATTCTACCACTGATGTGTATCAAAGCAAAAGGAAACTTGTAAATTTCTCAAAATCATTGGTTCCAAAAGAAAATAAAGTAGAAAGAAAATTTGTTGCTGATATTATTTTAAAAGAACCAATTAAGGTGGTAAACACTGTTGAACGTTTAGGTCAGAACCTAGAAAAGGATCTTTCTTCTCAAATTGATGAAAACTATACTAGGCAAGTAGTAAAAATTTAGGAAAAGATCCAATAATACTGGTCGATGATTCTGACATAGTCAAACCACATGGACAAGCATTTGAAAATTTAGGTATAGTAAGAGATGGGTCGAGTAAAGAGAACAAGTATGAGAAGGGATATATGGTTACTGAAATAGTAGGATTATCTAAAGAGAATAGGCAACCATTAAGTCTCTTTTCCCATATTCATTCATCTAAAGAAAAAAGTATTACATTATTATGTTCATCTACAAATACAATTTTAGGGTTAAATTTTTTGGCTTCATATTTATCCATAATGCAATAAGACATTATGATTATATTATCTTTTGGCTCAGCAAGTCTTGCAGCGGCTCCATTTAAACAAATATCCCCTTTACCATAAGGTCCTTTAATTACATAGGTTTCAAATCTTTGTCCATTATTTATATTGACCACTTGTACTTTTTCGTTTTCCAAAATATTGGCTTCTTTCATTAGTTTCTCATCTATAGTTATACTTCCTACATAATCTAAATTAGCATCAGTTACTGTTGCTCTGTGAATTTTGGATTTTAACATAAATATTTTCATATATGCCTCCTATATGCTTACAATCATATTATCTATAAGACGAGTATTTCCAACTTTTACTGCTATTGCTATTAGTACTTTATCTTCAATTTTTGAAACTGGATCTAATGTTTTTAAATCTACAAATTCAATATAATCAATGGTATTATTTTTCCCTGATAGAATAATATTCTCCATTTGTTCTTTTATTTTATGGATATTTATTTCCCCTTTTTCAATTAAATTCTTTGCCAATACTAATGATTTATATAAAAGTAATGCATCCTCTCTTTCTTCTACACTTAAATAGGTATTTCTTGAGCTAATAGCTAATCCATCCTTTTCTCTTACTATAGGACATCCTATTATCTCCACATCCATATTTAAATCTTCTACCATCTTTTTTACTATTACCAATTGTTGAGCATCTTTTTGTCCAAAATAAGCTCTATCAGGTTGAATTATATTAAAAAACTTAGTTAAAACAGTGGTGACTCCTCTAAAATGGGTAGGTCTAGATTTTCCACATAGTCTATCTCCTAGCTTTTCTACTTCCACAAATGTGCAAAAATCTTTAGGATACATTTCCTCTTTTTGTGGCAAAAATACTATATCACTTCCCTTTTCTTCACATTTTTTTAAATCCCTTTTTTCATCTCTAGGGTATTTGTCAAAATCCTCATTAGGAGCAAATTGTGTGGGATTTACAAATATACTTGTTATAACTAAGTTGTTCTCCAATTTAGCTCTCTTTATAAGGCTTATATGACCTTCATGAAGATAACCCATTGTAGGGACAAATCCTATGGATAGATTTTCTTTTTTAGCTTTTTTTATTTCGTCTTTCATTTTTTTTATAGAATCGATTACTTGCATATTGTCCACCTCTTATTTATTCAAATTATCCAATATTTGTTCATCTATTTTAAAGCTGTGTTTTTCTTCTGGAAAAGCACCTGTTTTTATATCCTTTATATAATTATTAATTGCTTCATTTATATCTTCTTTTAAATTTTTATATTGTTTTACGAATTTAGGTGTAAAATCTGAATACATCCCTAACATATCATTTATAACCAATATTTGACCATTACAGTATTTTCCAGCGCCAATTCCAATTGTAGGAATTGATACACTTTCTGTAATTATTTTTGAAATTTTTTCAGGTATACATTCTAAAACTATTGCAAAAACTCCTGCTTCTTCCAAACATTTAGCATCATCTATTAAGTTTTGAATTTGCTCTATGGTTTTCCCTTGAACCTTAAATCCACCAAACATATTTATAGATTGAGGTGTCAAACCAATATGCCCCATTACAGGTATTTGTGCTTTAACTATTCCTTCTACTTTATCTATTACATCACGTCCTCCTTCTAATTTAACAGCATGGGCATCCCCTTCCTTTATAAGCCTTCCAGCATTTTTAATACTTTCTTCTATACTTATGTGATAGGATAAAAAGGGCATATCTGCAACAACTAAAGCATTATTTGCTCCTCTGCTTACTGCTTTTGTATGATGAATCATATCATCTATAGTTACAGCAAGGGTATTTTCATACCCAAGAGTTACCATCCCTAAAGAATCTCCAACTAATATGCCATCTATTCCTCCTTCATCAACTAATTTTGCCATGGAGTAATCATATGCAGTTACCATAGATAATTTTTCATTATTAATTTTAGCCTCCTTAAAAGTGGCTACAGTTTTTTTCATTATGATCACCTCGTAATATTTTATTTAACTCATTTATAGTATCTTCCGATAAATTAGACTTATCTTTCGCTATATTTAAAGCTATATTTCCCAATTTTCTATAAATGTCATTATATTTATCTAAATAACTTAAATGCTCTCTAATAGTATTAATATCCCC